>JAFKKW010000149.1 GCA_017304275.1 Hyphomicrobiales bacterium
GCTTCTTCCTTCCGGTCCTGCGCGAGACGCCCAAGGAAGCTGAGATCGTCTCTCATCAGTTGATGCTCCGCGCAGGCATGATCCGCCAGTCGGCAGCCGGCATCTACTCCTGGTTGCCGCTCGGGCTCAGGGTACTGAAGAAGATCGAAACCATCGTGCGCGAGGAGCAGAACCGGGCCGGCGCCGTGGAGCTTCTGATGCCGACCATCCAGTCGGCCGACCTTTGGCGTGAAAGCGGCCGCTACGAGGCCTACGGCAAGGAGATGCTGCGCATAACCGATCGTCATGATCGGGATATGCTCTACGGCCCCACGGCCGAGGAGGTCATCACCACCATCGTCCGCGACAACATCAGAAGCTACAAGGACCTGCCGAAGAACCTCTACAACATTCAGTGGAAGTTCCGCGACGAGATCCGCCCGCGCTTTGGCGTCATGCGCGGCCGCGAGTTCCTGATGAAGGACGCCTATTCCTTCGACCTCACGAAGGAGGACAGCCGGGCGGCTTACCGGCGCATGTTCGTCGCCTACCTGCGCACCTTTGCCCGCATGGGGATGCGCTCCGTGCCCATGCAGGCGGATACCGGCCCCATCGGCGGCGACCTCAGCCACGAGTTCATCATCCTGGCCGACACCGGCGAAAGCCAGGTCTTCTGCCACAAGGACTTGATCGAAGGCGAGATTCCGGGATCCCACACGGACTTCTGGGGTGACCTCGAGCCGATCTTCAAATCCTGGACCTCGCTCTACGCCGCGACCGAGGAAAAGCACGATCCGGCGCGCTTCGAGAGTGAGGTTCCGGCCGACAAGCGCATCTCCGCGCGCGGCATCGAGGTCGGCCACATTTTCCACTTCGGCACCAAATATTCCGAGCCCATGGACTGCCGCGTTCAGGGACCCGATGGTCAGCAGGTGACGCTCGTGATGGGCTCCTACGGGATAGGCGTGTCGCGGCTTGCCGGCGCGATCATCGAGGCGAGCCACGACGACGCCGGCATCGTTTGGCCCGTCCCCGTGGCGCCGTTCGAGGTGGCCGTGATCAACCTCAAGGCCGGAGACGCCGCGACCGACAAGGCAGCGCTCGACGTCAAGGCCCATCTCGAGGCCGCAGGCATCGATGTGCTGTACGACGACACCGACGAGCGCGCCGGCGCCAAGTTCGCGACCATGGACCTGATCGGCATTCCCTATCAGGTGATCGTCGGACCCAAGGGCGTGAAGGCGGGCGAGATCGAGATCAAGGACCGCAAGACCGGCGCCCGCGAGACGCTGCCCACGGACGCGGGCCTCGAACGCACCATTCGCACCGTCATCGATCAGCGCGTGCTGGCCTGACAACGACACATAACGAGGGGAAGCACCGATGGCCGCAACGACCGACACCAAGCCGTTCGCGCCCTTCGAGTGGCTGCTCGCCTCGCGCTACCTGCGGGCACGCCGCAAGGAAGGCTTCGTCTCGGTCATCGCCGCGGTGTCGTTCCTCGGCATCATGCTCGGCGTCGCGACGCTGATCATCGTCATGGCGGTCATGAACGGGTTCCGCAAGGACCTGTTTTCCAAGATCCTGGGCCTCAACGGCCACGTCGTCGTCTACAAGGTCGGCGCCCCGTTCACCGACTACGTCGACGTCACAAAGGCCGTCTCGCGCGCCGACGGCGTCGTGCGCGCCATTCCGCTGATCGAGGGCCAGGTCATGGTCTCCTCGGCCGTGCAGGCGCTGGGCGCGGCCGTGCGCGGCATCGGCGAGGAGGATCTGAAGCACCTGCCGCTGGTCGCCGACAACATCCGCTACGGCACGCTCGACGGCTTCGATCATTCGGGCGGCCTCGCCATCGGCATGCGGCTCGCCAACATGCTGCGCATCAACGTCGGCGACCCGATCACCATCATCTCCCCGCGCGGGGCCTCGACGCCGTTCGGCACGGCGCCGCGCTCGAAGACCTATCCCGTGACGACGATCTTCGAGCTCGGCATGGCCGAGTACGACAAGACGATGATCTTCATGCCGCTCGCGGAGGCGCAACGGTATTTCGCGATCTTCACCGTGCTCGAGGTCGAGCGCAACGTGATGTTCATCATCCTGTCGCTGATCGTGCTGGTCGCCGCCTTGAACATCATCTCCGGCCTCATGATGCTGGTGAAGGACAAGGGCCGGGACATCGCCATCCTGCGCACGATGGGGGCGAGCAAGGGCTCCGTCATGCGCATCTTCCTGATCACCGGCGCGTCGATCGGCGTCGTCGGCACGCTGGCCGGACTCGTGATCGGCATCGTCTTCTGCGCCTACATCGAGGAGATCCGCCAGTTCGTGGCCTGGATGGCCGGCACGACGGTGTTCGATCCCAACGTCTACTACCTGACGCGCTTGCCGGCTGACGTGAACCCGGTGGAAACCGGATCCATCGTGCTGATGGCGCTCGTGCTGTCGGTGCTGGCGACGCTCTATCCGTCCTGGCGAGCCTCGCGGCTCGATCCCGTCGAAGCGTTGAGATACGAGTGAGGGACGGACGGGTGGACAACAACACGTACGACAACGCGCACGTCCCTGTTTTGAGGCTCGTCGATCTGCGTCGGGTCTTCCATCAGGGCACGCGCGAGATCCACGTCCTCGCGGGTGCCTCCGTCGACGTCTGGCCTGGCCAGTGCGTGGCGCTCGTCGGCCCTTCGGGCGCGGGCAAGTCGACGTTGCTGCACATCGCGGGCCTTCTCGAAACGCCGGACTTCGGTCACGTCGTCGTCGCTGGACGGGATTGTTCCGCCATGGACGACCACCAGCGCACCCTCGTGCGCCGTGCGGAGATGGGCTTCATCTATCAGTTCCACCAGTTGCTGCCGGAATTCTCGGCCATCGAGAACGTCGCCATCCCGCAGATGATCCTCGGCAACCCGCGCAACGAGGGCGAGGAGCGCGCGCGCAAGCTGCTCTCGTCGCTGGGGCTCGGCGAACGGCTCGATCATCGTCCGGCGCAGCTCTCGGGCGGCGAGCAGCAGCGCACGGCCATCTGCCGCGCGCTCGCCAATCGCCCGCGACTTATCCTCGCCGACGAGCCGACTGGTAATCTCGACCCCAAGACGTCGGAGCTGGTCTTCCACGGGCTGATCGGTCTGTTCCGCAGCGAAGGCGTGGCGGCCCTGATCGCGACCCACAACCTGGAATTGGCGCGACGAATGGACCGCGTGGTGGTGCTCGACAGCGGCGTCCTGGTCGAAATTTCGCCGCAGGCGGTCTAGAGCATCCGCGCCGCCGGCCCCGCGCCGCGAACGAGATTCGTGCGTCTCTTCAACGGTATGACGCTGCTGCGGATAACGGAAAGCCGTGCTGAACAGGCCCTGATCGCCGCGTCTTATCCGTGAAATGATGTTTCTGGGGGAACAGCGCCGGATGTGCGCTAGAAGCAGGATGTGCATCGGGTCCGGAAGGTCGGACTTGCCGCGCTCGCCTGGGAACGCCCTCGCGAGCCGGCCGTTCGTCAACCGGAACGAGAACGAGGAGGCAGCTATGCCCTACGAGAGACAAGGTCTTCGCTTTGCCGCGTTGGCGGCCGTGCTCCTGAGCAGCGCTCCCGCGCTCGCAGCAGGCGATCCGCAAGGCGTCTGGATGAACGACACCGGCCGCGGCGCCATCGAGATCAAGGACTGCGGCGGCAAGCTCTGCGGCCATGTCGTGTGGGTCAAGGACCCCGCGGCCGACGCCAAGGGCTGCGGTCGCCAGATCATCGGCGACCTCGTGAGCGCCGGCAGCGGCGTCTGGGGCGGCGACGACGCTTGGATCTACAGCCCTGAGAAGAAGAAGAACTACAACGTCGAGATCACGCCGCTCGCCGACGGCAAGCTGAAGGTCAAGGGCTACGCCGGCTTGAGCTTCCTGTCGAAGACCATGATCTGGACCAAGGCCCCGGATGACCTGCAGCGCTGCAGCACGCAGGAAGCGGCCGCCACGCCCACGCCGAGCACGACGACGCCACCGGCTCCCGCAACGGGCGGCGAAGCCAAGCAGGCGGCGCCCGCCGAGCAGCAGGCTCAGCCGAAATCCGACGGTCCCGATGTTGCCGAGAACAACGACAAGGGCATTGACCTCGAAGGTCTCGCCGGCGAGTTCGGCGACGTCTTCACCCGCAAGGACGGCAAGTGCAAGGTGGACACGCCGTGGGTGAAGCTCGACTTCGACTGCAAGGGCAAAGAAGAGGAGCCGGGCCAGAAGTAAGGCTCGACCGACTTTGAATTTGAAAGCGGCGGCCTCGTCGGTCGCCGCTTTTTCATGTCACCGTCTCTCCGCAAGAGCGGGGGAGACGAGACGCCTCACATCCAGCCGACATACTTCGCCGCCAGCACGGCGAGGCTGAGTGCGCCGATCCACGTCGCGACGCGCGTCCAGCGATCGCGCCGCCCCGACGCCTCGCCGATCTTCTCGATGCTCACCGGATCGAGCCTGATCCCCTCGCGTGCCATCTCCGCCAGACCGACCGACGCGCGCTCGGCTTCCGCCAGCATCGCCGGCACTTCGGCCAGCACGCGCCCGATCGTCGTCGCGCCTTCGCCGGCCTTTTTCGCCGCGCCGCGCACGCCGTAGTTGGCTTCCACCCACTCTTTCGCCACCGGCTCCGCCGCAACCCACATGTTGAGCGACGGATCGAGCCCGCGCGCCACGCCCTCGACGATCACCATGCTCTTCTGCAGCAGGATCAGCTCCGGCCGCGTTTGCATGTCGAACACTTCCGTGTAGGCGAAGAGCTGCCCGAGCAGGTCGGCCATCGAGATCTCGTCGGCCGTGCGCCCGTGGATCGGCTCGCCGATGGCGCGCAGCGCTTGCGCGAACACCTCGACCGGATGATGCGGCGGCACGTAGCCGGCCCAAAAATGCACCTCCGCCGCGCGCCGGTAATCGCGCGTGATGAGCCCGTGCAGGATCTCGGCCAGGAAGCGGCGCTCCTTGTGACCGAGCCGCCCCATGATGCCGAAGTCGACGGCCACGACATTGCCCGCGTCGTCGACGAACAGGTTGCCCTGGTGCATGTCGGCATGGAAGAAGCCGTCCCGCATCGCGTGCGTGAGGAAGCTCCGGAGCACGACGAGGCCGAGCCCCTTGAGGTCGTGCCCGGCAGCTTTGAGGCGCGCATGATCAGAGATCGGCGTGCCGTCGATCCAGTCGGTGGTGAGCACCCGCTTGGCGGTGCGTTTCCAGTCGACCGACGGCACGCGGAACCGCTCGTCCTCGCCGATGTTCTCGGCCATCTCCGAGATCGCCGCACCTTCGAGGCGCAGGTCCATCTCGAGTTCGGTCGTGCGTGCGAGGTTCTCGACCACGGCCACCGGCTTCAGCCGCCGGCTGGGCACGTGCACGCGCTCGATGAGGCGCGCCGCGAAGAAGTAGCTGTCGAGGTCGCGCTTGAAGCGGCGCTCGACACCGGGCCGCAGGATCTTGACCGCCACCTCGCGCCGCTGCCCGTCCTTGTCGACGGTCACCGCCTTATGCACCTGCGCGATCGAGGCCGCCGCCACCGGCGGCCCGAATTCCACGAAGTGATCCTCGAGCTTGCCGCCGAGCGCGTCCTCGACGGCGCGGCGCGCTTCCGCCGTGCTGAACGGCGGCAGCTTGTCCTGCAGCCGGCTGAGGTCCGCGGCCACGTCAGGACCGATCACGTCGGCCCGCGTTGCCAGGAACTGCCCGAGCTTGATGTAGGACGGCCCGAGCGCCGCCAGTGCCGAGGAGATCCGTTGCTGCTTCGGCTTGCCGGCATTGAACGGCGCCGCCAGGATCGTGATCGGCAGCGTCGCCAGCCGCGCGGCGCGCAACGCCAGCGGCACCGGCTGCCCTTTCGGCACGAACCGGACCCCATGCTGCGCGCGCACGACGCCCGCCCGCGCGAGCCGCCAGACGTTTGTGATTGCAGTGGCCATCGGGGGAGAGCGGTACCGGCCCCGGCCCGTCCTGGCAAGCCGCGTCCACCGGTACAGTTGCCATATATCGACTGTGGATCACGGGGAGCATACAACTCGGGGCTTCGCCTCGGCCAAGTACCCCTTCGAATCGGGTTAGATCGACTTCATGGAGCGTGAACTTTCTTCGCCAACGGCGAGGGCATCGCCCCCCTCACCGGTGAGAGGTGAAGGGCACGTGACCCACTCACCTCTCCCCGATGGGGAGAGGTCGCGAGCGCAGCGAGCGGGTGAGGGGGCGCCACGCGCAAGACGATAAGAAGGACTCGATGACAGCGAAGCCGAAGCTTCCCAAATACATCCACCTCAAGACCCACTCGGCCTATTCGCTGCTCGAGGGCGCGTTGCCGACCGGCAAGATCGCCAAGCTGGCCGAGGCCGCCGGGATGCCGGCCATCGGTCTTACCGACACCAACAACCTGTTCGGTGCGCTCGAGTTCTCCGACAAGCTGTCGGGTGCCGGCATCCAGCCCATCGTCGGCGCGACCTACGACACTGACTTCGGCGACGGCGCCGCCGCGGACGCGAGCGCCCTCCCGCGCCTTGGCCAGAATGCGCCGCCGGTGCGTCCCGCGGGCGCTCTGGCACTCCTCGCCTCGAACGCCGACGGTTACGCCAACCTCATCAAGCTCGGCAGCCAGGCGTTCCTGCTGCCCGATCCGACTGAACCCACGCACATCAAGCTCGATGCCCTCGAAACCCATCGCAAGGGGCTCATCGTGCTCACCGGCGGCCCGGAGGGCCCCATCGGCCGCGCGCTGTCGGACGGGCAACCCGACCTCGCCCGCGAACGCCTGACGCGCCTGCACCGTGTCTTCAACGGCAACCTCTACGTCGAGCTGCAGCGTCATGGCCTCCGGAGCGAGGAGGAGATCGAGCCGCAACTGGTCGCGCTCGCCTACGACCTCGGCATCCCGCTCGTCGCCACCAACGAGGTCTATTTCGCGACACCCGACGACTACGAGGCCCACGACGCGCTGCTCTGCATCGCAGACGGGCGCATGGTGACGGAGGACAACCGCCGCCGCGTCACGCGCGAGCACTACTTCAAGAGCATGGACGACATGGCGACGCTGTTCGCCGATCTGCCCGAAGCGCTCGAAAGCACCATCGAGATCGCGCAGCGCTGCGCCTACCGTCCAATGAAGCGCAAGCCGATCCTGCCGCGCTTCGTCGCCGCCGCCGATGCGGCGGGCATGACCGACGAGGAAATGCTCGCAGCCGAAGCCGCAGAGCTGAAGCGCCAAGCCGAGGAGGGGCTCTGCGCGCGCCTCGCCGTGAACCCGCTCGCCGACGGCTTCACGCGCGAGGATTACGACAAGCGCCTTGCCTACGAGCTCGACATCATCGCCCGCATGAAGTTCCCGGGCTACTTCCTGATCGTCGCCGACTTCATCAAGTGGTCGAAGTCCAACGGCGTGCCGGTCGGTCCGGGACGCGGCTCGGGCGCGGGCTCGCTGGTCGCGTGGTCGCTGACCATCACCGATCTCGACCCGCTGCGCTTCGGCCTGCTGTTCGAGCGCTTCCTCAATCCCGAACGTATCTCGATGCCGGACTTCGACATCGATTTCTGTCAGGAGCGGCGCGATCGCACGATCCGCTACGTC
>JAFKKW010000150.1 GCA_017304275.1 Hyphomicrobiales bacterium
AACGATCTCGACCTCGAAACGCTCGACGTGCTCGAGGATGTCCTGGCCGACTACAAGGGAACGGTGATGCTGATCAGCCATGACCGCGATTTCCTCGATCGCGTCGTGACGAGCGTGATCGTTCCGGAGGGCGACGGCCGCTGGACGGAATATGCCGGCGGCTACCAGGACATGCTGGCCCAGCGCGGCGCGGACTTGAAGACGCGCGAGGCGCGGCCGAAGGCGGCTGCACCGGAGAAGCCGGAAAAGGTTGCAGAGGTGGCGGCGCCCGCCGGCAAGCGACGGCTTTCCTTCAAGGAGAAACACGCGCTCGAGACGCTGCCGCAGGAGATCGCGGCACTCGAAACAAAGCAATCGGAGCTCGCGACATCGCTCGAAGCACCCGACCTCTATACGCGCGACCGTGCACGGTTCACCGTGCTTTCGAACGCGCTCGCGGATGTGCAGAGCAAGCTCGCGGCGGCCGAGGAGCGGTGGCTCGAGCTGGAGTTGCTCAGGAGCGAGATCGAGGGTTAGCCACTCGCTCGATCCGACCGGCGCGCGAGATACGTGCGTGCGCCTTCCGCAGCCGCGCGGCCGGTCGCGAAGCAGGCTTGCAGCAGATAGCCGCCGGTCGGGGCTTCCCAATCGAGCATTTCCCCGGCGATGAACGTTCCCGGCCTTTTGCGCAGCATGAAATGCTCGTCGATTTCATCGAACGACAGGCCGCCGGCCGTCGAGATGGCACGGTCGATCGGCGCCAGACCCGTGACGCGGATCGGCACGGCTTTGACGAGGCGCGCGACGGTGTCGCCGTCCATGGCCGCGAGCGGCGTCCCGGCCGTGTGGGCTGCTTCCTGCAGAAGTCCGATGGCCGGCGCATCGAGGCTCAGGGCCTTGCGCAGGTATGTGGCGAGGGATTGCTTGCCGCGCGGTTTCGCGAAACGGGCGGCGAGGTGTGCGGGGGATTCATCGGGACGCAGATCGAGCTCGAGGAGAGCCGTGCCATCGGCCTCGAGCGCCTTGCGGATCGGTGCCGAGAGCGCATAGACCGCACCGCCCTCGAGGCCGTCTGCCGTGATCATCGCCTCGCCACGCGCGGCCTCTCCGCCCATTGTCAGCGCGATGCGTTTCAGAGGCTGCCCCGCAGAGCGGGTGCGGAACACGTCGCTCCAGGGCACGCGCACGCCGCAATTCGCGGGCACGAGCGGCACGATATTCACGCCCGCCTGCTCCAGCGGCGCAACCCAGGTGGCGTCCGAGCCGAGGCGCGGCCAACTCGCGCCGCCGAGCGCGAGAACCGTTGCCTCCGTCTCAACGGCTGTGTGCCCGTCGGCGGTCTCGAACACGAGCCGCCCGTCCGCGTCCCAGCCGCTCCAGCGGTGTCCCAAGCGGACCTCGACGCCGAGGCTCGCCAGGCGCCGCATCCAAGCTCTCAACAACGGGGATGTCTTCATCGCGCGCGGGAAAACGCGGCCGCTGCTGCCGACGAACGTTTCCTGACCCAACGCCTCGCACCACGCACGGAGCGCGTCCGGCGGTAACGCCTCGATGGCCGCGCGCAAGCGCGGTGCCGCCTCGCGATACCGCGTCAGGAATGTCTCGAGCGGCTCGCTGTGCGTAAGGTTGAGCCCACCGCGACCTGCCAGCAGGAGTTTGCGCGCCAGGCGCGGCATGCGCTCGTAGAGCGTCACGCGCGCGCCGCCGAGGGCGAGCGTTTCGGCCGCCATCAAGCCGGCTGGACCGCCTCCGACCACGGAGACTGCGTTTTTATCGAAGCTTTTCAATGATACCTGAGGGATTGGGGCGAGGAGCGTTCATCTCCGATTAATGCGCGATCGGGCAAAGAGCAATCGTGCAGCACAGATCGTCGTCACCGGCGGATGTCGCTGCGTCCCGCATTGTTCCTTGATCGGATTTATTGCATGCCGCATCGAGGGACGCTTTCCAACGGAGGTTACGCCCCATGCACAAGCTCATTGCCGGACTCGCCGGCGCGCTCTCGATCGGTTTCCTCGCCTCGGCCGCGCAGGCTGCTCCCCTCGGCGCCGCCGGTTCCGCGTCGGCAACCGGTGCCTCCACGGAGGTCATCCAGGTGCACGGCCTTCATTCCTCCTGCCAGCGTGACCGGTTCGGCTGGCATCGCGCTTACATCTGGGGCCGTCAGCGCTGCGCCCCGGCCTGGATGAAGCATCATCACCGTCCGCACATGAAGCATCACAAGCACTACAAGCACGGCAAGAAGAAGCACTGAGCCGTTTGCTTCCGCTTCGTAAAAAAGCCCGGTCTCGAAAGAGACCGGGCTTTCTGCATTTCTTGCTCGGTGCACGGAGCCGCTCCCCGCCGCCAGCCCATTCCCCTTTGACCCGCTTGGCTATGAGCTGGTGAATTGCTTGTAGTCAGCCTGCACGGCTTGCGTTGCCGCTTCGGTCGCCGTTCGAAGCCAATCCGCTCTGCGCATCTTGAGATCCCTGGCGATGGCTGCGCCGGCGCCCCTCGCGGACGCGTGGATGTTCGCGAGCTCGAACCCCATCGTTTTCAGCATGCGGCGACCGTGCAACCTGTCGTCGATCGCGCCAGCCTCGATCTTGCGGTTGTTCGGCGACAGCCTTCGCGAGACGATGCCGTTCGCAACACGATACCAGGGGTCGGGCGCGCGGAAGCGTCCGGCGGCAATTTCCGCGAGGCGGACCGGCTCGCTCGGCTTGCCGCGTGCGAGAGACCAGGCGGAGGTCAGGACGGCTTTTGCCTCGCGGACGATAGGCGCTCCGCGCCAGTCAGCCACGCCGATCCACCGCGGTCGGCCGAGGCTGCCGGTTCCGGCGACGCGACGCGCGGTGTCGAACGGCAGACGCGGCTCCGGCATTTCCTGGCGCAGCGCTTTGCGAAAGCGATCCGGTGCCGCTTCCAGCTTCCGTGCCGCGATCTTCTTCCAGAATTTCTGCCGCTCCTCCTCCGGTACGACCACTTTGTCGCGTAGCCAAGCCCAGTCGCGGTCGAGCACCACCGGGGCCGGCGACGCGAGCCCGGTGCGATATCCTTCCAGGATGGCGTCGCAGGCGCTGTCGAATTTCGGCGCGCGATCGTTCGCCGCGAGCGCCGCGCTGGCCGCGAGGCGCACGAGGTCCAGCGCGTAAGGCATCGGCGCAGCCTCGTCGAAATCATTGATGCCCCAGACGAGGCGGCCATCTGCGTCGCGCCAGGTGCCGAAGTTTTCGAGATGTATGTCGCCGACCGCCAGCACCTCGGGGGCGGTCGCCAAGTCGGGGAACGCCTCGAATGCCATCTCCGCCCAGCGCCAGTAGGTTCCGCGCAGGAACACGAATGCGCTGTCGGCCATTATGTCGTTCTTGCGCTTGAGATCGGCGGCGACGAGGTCCTTTCCGAGCGCTTTGCGGAGCCAGCTTTCGTAACGTCTCTTCGATTGGGCAAACGGGATCATGTGCTTACCTTCCGTTGCGCCACGCCAGACTTATCTAGCGACGCCCTGCGTCCGCGCCAAGACGGGGACCGCCGTCCCGGCCCGGTCGCCAAACAAGCGCCAAGTTGTGCGCGAATTTCCGCCGGTCTCGCCGGAGACAGTGCGCCGGTGTATTCTGCCTCAGGTCGCCTGCGCACCGGGTCAACGGCCATGACAGACGTCAAGCTCTCGCTGCTCCTGCTCACCGCGCCGTTCGTGCTGATGGCGGCGTTCGGCGAACTCGGCCACGACTTCTCTCTCTATCGGCACATTCATCACTACGGGACGCCGGCCGTTGCCGTCGTGCAGCGCATCGAGCCCGCCTCGTACATGGCCTATCCCGAAGGCGGGCGGATGCTCACCTACACGCTCGATCTGCCGGGACCTGCATTCATCAATGGCGCGGTGCATATGTCCGACCACGCGGCCACGCGCTACAGCCCGGGGCAGGAGATCGGCATCGTCTATTCCGCCTCCGATCCTTCGTTGCATGCGCTCTCGGTCGGGTACGCGTGGTTCGCGTTCCTCAACAGCGCGCTCGTCGTGGCTGCTTACGGTGCGGTTCTGGCGCTCGCGATCGCGCTGATGCGCACCTCACCGCGCCGGAGCTGGCGGGACGACGCATGAGACGGTGGGCCGTTATCGTTTTCTGCCTGCTCACGACAGGAGCCGACGCGGTGATGCCGCCCGAGGTCTATCAGAAGGCGCGTGAGGATGCGCCGCTCCACGTGCAGGTTGCGATCTCGGATGTGGCGGTGCCGGAAGCGACGCCCAGCACGTGCATCGTCTCGGGAGAGATCGTGCGGATCTTCCGGGACACGGCAGGCGTGCTTGCGGTGGGCGACGCGGTCGAGTTCCCCGTCTCCTGCAGCCGCGCCGGAGAGCAGGTGCCGATCGGCGGCGTGTTGTGGACCGATGCGGATGCGCTCGCCGAGGCCCGCTTCCTCGAAGCGTATTTGATCGGATCGGGTCCGTCCTTCGATGTCGCGCTTTATCAATTGCGTCTCATTGCGGCGCCATCCGAGGCGCCGCAACTGACGGCGGATTGATCACGCCTCCCTCTCGAAGCGAGCGCCGTAGGCTCGCTTCGAGCGTCTCGCGGCTTACCAGCTCTTGCAGGCGTAGTAGCGGTCGAGATAGTAGGGGTTTCCGGTGCGGTGGTAGCGGGACTTCCACTTCTTGCAGTCGTAATACGCCGCGGTGCCGATGACGGCCACAGCAGCAGCGGCACCGACGCCGTATCCATAATACTTCTTCTTGTGCTTGTAGTTGTGGTGATGATGGTGGTGGTGATGGCCGTGACCGTAATGCTTGCCCTTCTTGGCGTAAGCGACGGTCGGCATGCTCAGCGAGGCAACCGCCATCGCGGCCGCGGCCGATGCAGCAATAGTGGACTTCAGAAACGACATTCCTTGCTCTCCTCTTGGCGGGGACACGACGCGCTAAGGTCACTTGCCATGCGCCGCAGGACGACTCTCTCTACCGCGGCCTAAGATGCGGTTAGGCGGGAGGACTAATTTGGCGTTAAGACGTCCTCGCCCTGCTCGAACAGCGCTCGAAACGACGAACCCTCTCCCCGTGATCTGGACGGAGAGAGGGCTCATTGCTCGGTCTCACGCGATGCTTAGATGCAGGCGTAGTAGCGATCCAGGAAGTACGGGTTGCCGGTACGGTTGTAGCGGTGCTTCCACTTCTTGCAGTCGTTCTTGACCGCAGACAGGACGACCGCGGTGGCGGCAGCGCCATAGATGAAATTGCGCGCGTCGCGCTTCTTCACCTTCGCGTTGGCGGCGGTGAGGCTCGCTCCGAGCGCGATTGCGGCGACGGCGATCGTGGTGACGGTTGCTTTGGCAAAATTCATGCAGGCTCCTCCCTACGGCGTTTTCGAGCTACGAGACACGGGTTGCGTTTGGTCTCCAGGTCGATCATGGCCGACGCGGCTTAAGGCTCGCGTTACAGGGTACGGATAATTTGATACGTGTTGCGCGCAGCGCGACATCATCCGTCGACGTCTCTTCGGCGCGTGAATTCGCGACGAGCGGCAGCCTCAGCTCCTGAGACCGGGCGCCTCCTGCCCGGTGCGCTCGACGTACTCGGTATACCCGCCGCCGTACTGGTGCACGCCCTCCGGCGTCAG
>JAFKKW010000151.1:0-1017 GCA_017304275.1 Hyphomicrobiales bacterium
TTTGGCACCTGCGGGTCTTTGCCGTCCCATTCCCATGGCCATGAGGGGTTAAGTTGTTGGCTGATGGTGCTGCCTGAGGGAAACGAAAAGACGCCCTCAATTTGGAACTCGGAGCCGTATTCCCGCTGCCAGTAATCGGTATCGGAAACGATTGTCGTATTTGTGGGGCTTAGCAGCAAACCCACAGCATCCAATATGGTCGTCTTTCCTGCGTCGCCGCCGCCAAGGATGATGTTCACACCGGCGTTCGGGTACCATGTCAGCGACTGGACACCTCGGAAGCGTTCGATGATCAGGCGGAGCAAGAGTGGTGCGGCCGGAGAGGCCGCAGTCGCTGTATTATTTGTCGGTATCATGTCGCCCCCCCGAATTTCTTATCGTTTTGAGGTTTCTTGAAAAGTCGCCTGAGGCGACGAAGGAAACAGTTCGCATGATCGAATGTAACCCAACAACAATGCCTTGCGAAGCAACCTATTCTGTATACGCATTGATGTGCCGGCGAGCTTTGGTGTGAGTGTGATACAATGCTTGCAACTTAAGTAATTAAGAGCGAATCAGTATGCCCCCTGAACCACAGATTTCCCCTGCTAGATTGTCCGACCTTCTCGTGGAGCCACGGGAGCATCTGCATGTGGAAATAAAGGAGTGGCTTGATCTATCCGACAGGGCTCACAGGGCGAATCTAGCCAAGGAAATTATTGCAATAGCCAATCACGGCGGGGGGTTTATCCTCTTGGGCTTCCGTGAAGCCCAAGACAGCACGTTTGCTCCCGCGACTCCACGCCCGGCCAACCTTGATGGGTACTCTCAGGACGTAGTCAACGATATCGTGAGGACCTAAGGTCCCCTTCCCCCGTAGCGGCGACGTTGAAAGGCTGCAGCGTCTTTGCCTGGACACGCTCGTCAAGGTCCAAACCAAGGTGTTGCTGCTGGATGAGATCCACCACCTGTTGAACGTACCTGCATTAGCGCAGCGTCAGGCGCTTGCTCAGCTCAAGCACATCAGCAACGTGTTGG
>JAFKKW010000151.1:1035-6603 GCA_017304275.1 Hyphomicrobiales bacterium
GAAAACCGATGCTCAGCTTGCAAGCCGGTTCGAACCGTTCCCATTGCCTTTGTGGAGCGAGGGCAAAGAACTCCTGCAGCTACTCACCAGCTTCGTTGCGCTCGTTCCGCTTCGCAAGCCGTCGATGCTTGCCAGCATGGCGATCGGCCAAGAAGTGCTGGATCGGACCGACGGGACGATCGGAGAAATCACTAAACTCATTCAGGCAGCCGCAGTGACAGCGATCAAAACGGGCGAGGAAAGGATTACGTTGGAGACGCTGAAGGGCACCAAGTACATCTCGCCTGACGAGAAAGCCCAAATGACTGAAACGGTAGTTCTCTAGGAGGACTCTAATCAGCCGGATCTGGACCTTCTGTCCCCCGCCCCAGCCTCTGGAGTGCCTCTCGAGCTGGTTGTTCCGGGTTTCCCGCGCATACGACGTCATACTATCCCAGTGCCTCAAGACGGCGGGCAAAGCCGCATTCCATCATACACAGCTGTATCAGTTGGATATTGGCATCGCTGCATCTCTGGAGCGCGAGCTTGCCAGACTTTCTGGTCTACCCCCTGAAAGAATTCGCGCCATGACATTGGCTGACGTCGTTCCGTTGGCAGGGCACAATTCATGGACGACCCGAGCATCGTTCCAGCAGTACATCGCCGGCTTTTCAGTCCTGCCGAAGGCCGTTGATTACGAACATACGCCATTGAAGTCCCCCCTTGTCCCTTGGCTGACCAACTCGCAATCCAAATTGGTATGTCCCGACTGCCTTCTAAGCGATGAGGTGCCCTATATCCGGCTTACATGGGCCATGGAGCTGACAACCACATGCCCTGTCCACGGCCTGAAGCTTGTTTCCCATCAAGATCGCCGCGCCGCATTGGAAGGTGCTTGGAAGACTGGCGGCTGGCTTCCGCGCGTTCCAGCAAGCTCGAAAGACGTTCTGCAGCTTGATTGCATGACGTCCCTAGCTGTCAAACGCGGAAAGGTGCCGTTGCCGGGTGGCCGCAGCATGCCGGGAACAGTCTGGCTTCAGTTCCTGCGTGCCTTTATCGATGAACTTATGCGGGTGGAGGAACACCAATCCTACCGGTGGCTGTGTGACAAGGATTATGCGGCTATCTGGAAGCGGGCCGGATATCCCGTGCCCGACAGGTCAAACGTCTTCAATACCTTTGAGGAGGGCGGAAACGTTTTCAAATACGGTTTGATGCGTGCAGCGGCCGCCGGGATTGCCATGGTCATGTCAGGCGAGATAACCCCGGTGAAAAGCAAGGCTAGAGTGCTGAGCCCACGCCATCGCTAGTCTAACTATCTGATTTATCTTGTCGATAGTGAACTCATTAAAAGTGCCATTTTTGGCAGCAACGCGCACTCCAACCTATTGATTTATCGTATCGTGATGTGAACTATTTGTCAGGTTTCAACAGCTTCAGCATTTTTTTGCACGTCGGAGCCGCCTTCCCCCCATGCTGGGGTCTTTGATTGCACCTGGTTGTCGACCGCGGGCGAAGCTACCCGGCTGGAACTGCTGATACGGGACGGTCTCTAAGGATCAAATCCTCAACAGCTGCAATGAGGGACTCGGCTGTGGCGGGTTTCGACAAGTGTGGTGCGTCTTTGCAGGGACCTTCGACGTGTGTGAAGCCGCTGTAGATGAGATAGGGGATACCCCTCTTGTTAAGGCGATCGCACAGGTCTGAACTATCCCCGTCCGGCAGGGCATGGTCGAGAATTGCTGCGGAAAGACCGTCCATTTCGACCAATGTCAAAGCGTGCTTGAGGGTGTTGGTGGATGTGATCTGAGCCTTCGTGCAAGAAAGGCTGTTTGTCATGTCCAATACGATCAAGGGCTCGTCCTCGACAATGAGGATCGAATGCCCTAGCAGCGTGGGGATTGGCATTTTTCGTCCAATCACGCAGCTACGCGCATATTACCAGAGGCAGGAGCGACGCTTTCTTGGTCGCGAATGTCCCGAGTGCCGGTCAATCCTGGGGCCGCAACAATGTAAAAGACCGGCCCGGTGGCAAAGCCCGGTCAGCTAGGGCGGGCTCTGTGCTGCGGAAGCCATACAGTTCTCATCGGTAACTCATCGAACTTCTATGCTGTTCCGCGATTGACACAATCTGGCTGTAGTGGCGTTGACCGAAGACCGCCCGAATACGCGGCGGTTCGCAATTTGCGTGGGCAGGATAGCAATCGCGATGTTGGAAATGTCAGGAATTTCAGCTGTTGAACCAACCCAAAAGAAGTACCCAAACGATTCCGCTGAACAGCCCGACACCGAACAGCCAGCGCTGCCACGGCTTTTTCAGAATGACTTCGCCCTGGCGCACATCTTGTGCGTCATAGGTTGTCGACTTTGTGTTGGTCTCTTTTTCCATGCAGGCATAACGCCTGCTGCCGGGATAAGTTGCTCGACCGTGTCAGGGATAGATGAGTACTGCGGCAGTGGGATTGTGGCGGTATGACATTGACGTCGCAGCTTGTCCGTTAAGGCAATGCGTAAATCGTTACGCTGGTAACTGGTTGGGGTTTTCTGTGATGCCGTATCCATGCAAACTGGTCGCGCCTCTTGCGAGGGCGGCCAGCGTGGGTACGGTCGTGATGCTATGCCTTGTTACGCGCAATTCTGGTTAGCTTGCGCTTGGTGTAGCCAGTAGCGGGGAAGTTGAACCACCGCGGTAGCCATCCGTCGACCTTCTTGCGGCCGTCACCATTGAGGGCCTTTCTGATGATTTCCTTCTTCGTCTTGCCAGTCCCGGTGAGGTAGCTTGCGGCGGCATCCTTGCCGATGACTTCTGAAAGCATGGCATTCAGCACCTCCTTATCGCGCGTAAGATCGAAGAAGGTGTCGTCCGGCTGCCAACGCTTGCTGACGTCCACGCCCATGGTTGCCCCGAGCGTGTCCACCACGTCGGTTCCGAGGGCGAGGGTTTCGGCGGTGAGAGAAGCCAGGATGGCGAGCACGTCGTTGTCCGGCAATGTCTGCAAGTGAGCGAGGATGACTACCACGCGATCGCCGTGCGAAGGGGAGCGGATAGCGTCCTTGTCGCCCATGTAGATGGAGTCTCGCTTGGAGCTTTTGGGAAGCAATGCCTTGGCTTTAGCGCGAACGTCCTTGAACACTTTCTCGGTTGGAAGATCCTTCAGCGCCTTGGCGATGGTATCGTTCGCGGGCTGGCGTCCTTCCGCGCTGATGGACCAGTGCTTGGACCCGGCAATCAGCTGGGCGACGGCAAGCCGCAAGGCCAGCTTGGGGGTTTTGGCGAGTTCCGCCCTGACGGCCGAGTGGCGCACGAGGTCGATGTAGTTCATCAACGGTTCGGAAAGTTCCGGCCGCGCGGTTACATCCGGCTTCAGGGCGTCGTCGCTTGGAACTTCTTCGTTGTCGCCGTGCGCGTCTTGCTTGCGTTCCAGCTTTTTCAGCTCCGCATGGGTGACGATACCCTTATGCGTTTCCACTTCACCTGTGGATTTGACGACGATGTAGACGTGACCGCCCTTCCCCTTAGCAAGGTCGGTGTAGCTGTAGCGGTGGAAGTGCTGATTGGGCTCAATCAGATGAACCGCGGCCCAGCCCGATGCCTCCAGTGTTTCCTTGTGTTTGGCGATGGCTTCGTTCTGTAGCTGCCAGAAGAGTTCCGCGCTGCTGAAGTACGAATCGTCACCAAACAGATCGGCGGTGATGGGTGCCTTGTACGTGGCAAGATCGAACAGGGCCACGCTGGTTTTGATGGCGGAGCCGCCGAGCAACCAGTCTTTCAGTTGCCATTGCTGCGGGAAGTCCTCGCCTGTTTCAAACGCCTTTACGTACTGCTTCTGCTTGGCGGTAGAGGCCATGGTCAGCAGCTGCAGCTCTTTCGCCCCGATATCCTCGTTGCGGTACATCTGGCGGATTTTGGGGAGCAGGTTGCCGATGGCCAGCCGCTTTTTCACCAGCTGTTCGGTGCAGCCGAAGGTGAAGGCAATTTGCGGAATGGTGCGGTCCTGCTTCTGCAGCGCGGCGAAGGTTTCGTACTGGTCCATTTCATCCATGGGCAGGCGTTCGATATTCTCGATCATGGACGCTTCGATGGCGGCTGCATCGTCACCTTCTTCAAGGATCAGCGCGGGCACCATGTCGGCGCCGGGGTGTCCTTCCTTGTGCAGCTTGCGGATGGCGAGTGTGCGGCGTTCTCCGAACACCACTTCGTAGGCGCCATCGCTCATGGACCTTACGCCGATGGGCTGCAGCAACCCGGCAATGCGGATGGTTGCGGCAAGCGAGTCTACGTCCTTGTCCTTGTGCTTGCGGACATTGATTTTGGTGAGAACCAGCGAAGCCAGCGGCACGTCTTTGATGGGGCGCTTGAACGGGCGTGATGGTGGTAGCTCTTGCGCGGGTGCTGCTTGTGCTTCGGCCGTTTGGGTTTGCAAGGTCATGGGATGGTGTTTCCTTTTGTGATGACGGTGCCGGTGGGGGCCTCTCCCCCAACCTTCAGCTTCGTCACCCGACTCCTTTCCTCCCTCTCACTCTCTCTACTGTGCTCAAAAATGAGTCAGCCTGCATGGCACGCCCCCTTTCTTGGATTACTGTGATTAGCCAGGAGGGTGGATGTATGTTGGATTATAGTTTTTGGAATGATCCGGAGGTCGCGGCCGCACGTGCGGAAGTTATCTCTGCAGCTGTAGCCTTTGAGGCTGGCAATGGGGAAGAACCCGCTCTGGAACGCGCGGTCACTCTGTTCAACGAGGTTGTGGACCAAGTTCGGACGCGTCTTGGGCATTACAAAGACGAACCGGACGCCGGATACAAGTTGACAGAGGATGAGCACCGAATGGTGTTTGAGCGGCGTCTGGACGAGATTAAGATCCCGCCGCCGCAAACGGAGGTGTTGGTGGCGGCACGTAAACGATTATTGGAAGCAGCCCGAAATCTGGACAAGCCCATGGCTAAATGGGAACGAGAGTTTCTGTTCAACACAGCGTGCATTCATTACGAATTGAAGGCGCTGCAGGCGCGGGATCCTGTGAAGAAGGAGGGGAGAGAATGTCGCGGGATCATACCGATGTCGAACACGAATACCTCAATCTCGATTTCAAGTGCGGGAAGTTGAGGAAACACGTTGCAGAAATGCTGGCAGGTGCAATCGAAGGTGGTTTTTCTTCTGAGACGCGGAACGAGTGTACGCGGCGGGCCAAAGCTGGGGATCGGCTACTGAAGCGTTTCGAAAAACAGATGTTACAGCTGAAGCCGCAGTTCGAGCTTGACCGGGCGAAACGGCATGCGCGCGATCTGGAAGAAGCGGCGGAATACAAGCGCAAACAGCAGAAAATGAAATTGTAGCGTAGCTCCTTCCCTATGGACGGACAGGTCGCGTCACCGGAATGCCAAGGCGGCGGGCGTTGTCGGCCAGGTTCTCGGTGTAGCCATTGCCGGGGAACACGATGAGCCCGATGGGCATGGTTTCCAGCATACGCTCGTTGCGCTTGAATGGCGCGGCCTGCTTGCCGTCGCGGTTCCACTCGGGCTTGAAGGGGATGCAGGGCACCTTGCGGTTGACGGCCCATGCCGTGGCGATGGCTTCGGCGCCGCGGTCGG
>JAFKKW010000152.1 GCA_017304275.1 Hyphomicrobiales bacterium
CAACGCCGCCTACCAGAAGCTCTGGCAGCTCGACGCCGACTGGCTCGCGACCGGCCCGACGGACGGCGCCGTTCTCGACCGCCTGCGTGAGCTCGGTCGTCTGCCGGAGGTCGTGAAATACCGCGAATGGAAGGCCAACGTCCTCCGCTGCTACAAAGACGAAACCGAGCACGAGGACTGGTGGCATCTTCCGGACGGCCGCGATCTCCACGTCATGGCCGCGCAGCGCCCCGACGGCGGCGTGACCTATCTCTACAAGGATGAGACCGAGCGCCTTGCGCTCGAGAGCCGCTACAATGCCCTGATCGGCGTGCAGACCGAGACGCTGAACAGCCTCAAGGAAGGCGTCGCCGTGTTCGGCACCGACGGCCGCCTGAAGCTGCACAACTCGGCCTTCGCCGCCATCTGGAAGCTCTCACGCCCGCAGCTTGCCGAAAGCCCGCACATCGACGAGTTCATCCGCGTCACGCAGGTGCTGCACGGCGAGATGTCGACCTGGAACGAGATCAGCCGCGCCGTCACCTCGTTCGAGGAACGCGAGCCGCTCGAAGGCCAGATGATCCGTCCCGACAGCAGCGTCATCGACTACGCCGTGACGCCGCTGCCCGACGGCGGGACGCTGCTGACCTTCGTCGACGTGACGGACTCCAAGCGCTACGAGCGCGCGCTGATCGAGAAGAACGAGGCCCTGGTCACGGCCGACAAGCTCAAGAACCAGTTCATCGGCCACATCTCCTACGAGCTGCGCACGCCGCTGACCAACATCATCGGTTTCAGCGAATTGCTCGCCAATCCGATCTTCGGCGTCCTCACCCCGCGCCAGCGCGAATACCTCGACGACATCGCCTTCTCCTCGAAGACGTTGCTCGCCATCATCGATGACATCCTGGATCTGTCCGCTATCGATGCCGGCGGGCTCGAGCTGAAGCTCGCCCCGGTCGACGTGGCCGCCGTCATCGACCAGGCCATCAACGGCGTCCGCGAGCGCGCTGCCCGTGCCCGCCTCACGCTCGACATCGCCGTCGCCGACGATGCGGTGACCTTCATGGCCGACGAGCAGCGGGTGCGCCAGGTCCTCTACAACCTGCTGTCCAACGCCGTGGGCTTCTCGAAGCCGGAAGGCGTCGTGCACCTCTCGTGCTGGCGCGAGGGCGGCACCATGGTGTTCTCGGTCGAGGACGAGGGCGTCGGCATCCCCAAGGAGCAGCAGGCGCGCATTTTCGAGCGGTTCGAAAGCCGCAGCCAGGGTGGCAAGCACCGCGGGGCCGGCCTGGGCCTCTCCATCGTCAAGAGCCTGATCGACCTGCACGGTGGCGAGATGACGCTGGACAGCGAGCCTGGAAAGGGAACCAAGGTCACGGTACGTTTCCCCGAGCGTGGCCTCGAGCAGAAGCATGTCCCCACCGGAACCGAAGCAGCAGCAAGACTGGCACGTGGTTGACGCCGACGAGGCGGCCGTCGGTCACCTCGCCGAGCGCATCGCACTGAAGCTCGCCGCGGGCGACGTGATCGCACTCTCCGGCGATCTCGGCGCCGGCAAGACGACGTTGGCGCGTGCGCTCATTCGTGCCGCGCTGGGCGACCCGGACGCCGAGATCCCGAGCCCGACCTTTTCGCTCGTGCAGACCTACACGTCGCCGCGTCTCGAGCTGGCGCATCTCGACCTCTACCGCCTCGCAGGCGACGACGACCTGATTGAGCTGGGCTTCGACGAACTGGTCGCGAACGGCGCCGCGCTTGTCGAATGGCCCGAGCGCGCGCCGGGGCTCGCCGCCGCGAACCGCCTCGACATCCATCTGTCGCAAGGCGCCGGTCCCGAGCAGCGCACGCTGCGCTTCGTCGGTCATGGCACCTGGGCACCGCGCCTCGCGCGTCTCGAAGCCATGTCGGACTTTCTCGATGCGCACGCGCCCTGGAACAGCGCAACCGCCGCTTATCTGCAAGGCGACGCCTCCGCCCGCGCGTATGCGCGCCTCACGTCTCGTTCTCACGCCGCGGCTCCTCCGCAGTTGAAGCCGTCACGCGGTTCGCAAGCATGTCTGGACCCCGCTCTGCAGCGGGGTGACGCAGAGGCGGGCGGCTCGCCCCGGAAATACCGTCATTCCGGCATCATGGCGGAGCCATGCTCCGCATGGACGGCCGGGGATCCAGACACGTCTGTTGGGTCCCCAGATGGACAACCGCGCCACACCGCGATCCTCATGGATCAGCCGCGCCAGCCGGACGGTCCGCCGATCCGGGACGGCCTGCCCTACAGCCGCATCGCCAGGCTCGCCGAGGACGTGCGCCCGTTCGTGGCCGTCGCGAACGCCTTGCGTAACGCGGACCTCAGCGCACCTGAGATCTACGCGGCAGACCTGCAGCGCGGCTTCCTCGTGCTCGAGGATTTCGGCGATCGCGTCTACGGCGCGGAGATCGCACGCGGTACATCGCAAGCGGAGTTGTGGCGCGCGGCGACCGACACGCTGCTCGCACTGAGCCGGCACGCTGTTCCTCCCGAAATCCTGCTACCTGACGGAACGGTGCACCACGTTCCCATGCAGGACGCCGCCGTGCTCGGCATCGAGGTCGAGCTGTTGCCGGACTGGTACTGGCACGCCGTCCACGGCACGCCGATCCCGCCGCCCATCCGCGCGGCGTTCATGGACGCCTGGGAGGGCATCTTCGCGCGCCTTGCAGGCGAGCCCGGCGGGTGGGTGCTGCGCGATTTCCATTCGCCGAACCTGGTCTGGCTTCCGGAGCGCGACGGCGCGCGCCGCGTGGGCCTGCTCGACTTCCAGGACGCGCTTCAGGGCTCCCTCGCCTACGATCTCGTCTCGCTCTTGCAGGACGCCCGCCTCGACGTTCCGGCCGCCCTAGAGGATGAGCTGTTGGCCTACTACCTCGACCAGCGCCGCGCCGCGCCCGCCTTCGACGCGGAAGCGTTCCGCTTCGCCTACGCGGCCTTGGGTGTCCAGCGTAACACGAAGATCCTGGGCATTTTCGCCCGCCTCGCCATGCGCGACGGCAAGCGTACGTATTTGCGTCACATCCCGCGCCTATGGCGTTATCTCGCGCGAGGGCTGGCGCATCCTGATCTCGCTGCGCTCGCCCGCTGGTTCGATACGCATCTACCGGACGCGATCCGCCACGACCCGCCCATGGTTCCCGAGAGCACGCCTTCATGACCGACAAGGTGACGACTGCGATGGTGCTGGCCGCCGGCCTCGGCACGCGGATGCGGCCGCTGACGGACACGATGCCGAAGCCGCTCGTGCCGCTCAACGGCAAGCCGCTCCTCGATCACGTGCTCGACCGCCTTGCCGCCGGCGGCATCACGCGCGCGGTCGTGAACGTGCACCACTTCGCCGATCAGGTCGAAACGCACCTCGCGCATCGCAAAGCGCCCGCGATCACGATCTCCGACGAGCGCGGCGAGCTTCTGGATACGGGAGGCGGTGTCGTCCGGGCGCTGCCGTTGCTCGGCAAGAGCCCGTTCCTGATCCACAACTCCGATTCGGTCTGGGTCGACGGCATCGGCTCCAACATCGCTCGCCTGATCGCGGCCTTCGATCCCGAGCGCATGGATAGCCTGATGCTGCTCGCGCTCGGCGCCAACAGCATCGGCTACGACGGCCACGGTGATTTCCTCATGGCCCCCGATGGCCTGCTGGCACGACGCGGTGAGCGGGCCGAAGCCCCGTTCGCCTTCACCGGCGTCTCTATCGCCCACCCGCGCCTGTTCGAGGACGCCCCGAAAGGGCCCTTCTCGCTCAACGTGTTGTGGAACCGGGCCATCGAGCGCGGCCGCCTCTTCGGACTGCGTCTCGACGGGGTCTGGATGCACGTCGGCACGCCGCAGTCTGTGGAAGACGCGGAAAGCTGGATGAGCCGCGCCGTAAGCGCCTGAATTTATCGCCTGGAATCGGATATCCGGCTGGAGCATCGGCCGAATCGATCCAGGAAGGCGCCCTCTGTCGCACCCAGCTAACATCTATGCCGTCGAAGCCGGACGCCCGTTTCTCGACTGTCTGGCTGCCGCCATCCTCGACGGCAGGCTTCCGGCGGGAAGCGGACACGCCCCGACGCTGCTGGAGCTTCCGCGCATCACGCTCTATCTGCCGACGCGGCGCGCCACGCGCGCCCTGCAGGACGCGTTTCTGCGCGCCTCGGGCGGACGCGCGCTGCTGCTGCCGAAGATCGTGCCGATCTCCGAGGGCGAAGAGGACCTGTCTCTGATCGCCGCTGCCGCCGCGGACGCTGAGACCTACGGCGGCGCGATTCCGCCGGCCATCGGCGAGCTGGAACGCCGTCTCGTGCTGACCAGCCTCATCCGCCATTGGACTGAGGCCATGAACGGCAACGGCACCCAGGAGGCAACGACCGCCACCACCACCGCGCAGGCCGCCGTGCTCGCCAAGGAGCTCGCCGCCCTCATGGACATGGTCGAGACCGAGGACGCGAGCCTCGACCGGCTGGACAAGCTCGTGCCCGAGACCTTCTCCGAGCACTGGCAGAAGACGCTGCGCTTTCTCGAGATCGTCACCCAGGCTTGGCCGGGGTATCTCGCCCAGTCCGGCATGCTCTCGGCAACCGGTCGCCGCAACGCCGTCATCCGCGCCGAGGCCGCGCGCCTTGCCGCGTCGCCGCCGGATGCGCCCGTCATCGTCGCCGGCGTCACCGGCTCTATTCCGGCAACCGTCGCGTTGATGCGCGCGGTGGCGAGCCTTCCGAACGGCGCCATCGTGCTGCCCGGCCTCGACACCGATCTCGATGCCGAAAGCTGGCAGACCATCGGCCCGGAGCATCCCGAGCACCCGCAGTTCGGCTTGAAGAAGCTGCTCGACGCGCTTGGCTGCGCACGCCGGGATGTGACCCGGCTGGGCGACGGCGCCTCCGCGGCGGCGCGCGCGCGCACGCACCTGATTGCCGAGGCGATGCGTCCCGCAGGCACGACCGAGCGGTGGGAGGCCTTCGCCGCTGCCGCGCGCAAGGCCCCTGCGGAAGCCGCACCCCAGGGCCTGAGCCTTGTCGAAGCGCCGACCGCCCAGGACGAGGCCGAGGTCGTGGCCCTGATCCTGCGCGAAGCCGCCGAGATGCCCGGCAAAACGGCTGCGCTCGTCTCGCCGGACCGCTTTCTCGCCCGCCGCGTCGCCATTCGCCTCGAAGCCTGGGGCATCAAGGTCGACGACTCGGCCGGCCGTCCGCTCGGCAAGACGCCGCCCGGCGCTTTCCTGGATCTCGTCATCAATGCGGCCGCGACGCGCTTCGCGCCTGCCGAAACAGTCGCGCTCCTCAAGCATCCGTTGACCCGCCTCGGGCTCGATCCGTTCGCCGCCCGCCGCGCCGCACGCGCGCTCGAGATCGCGACCTTCCGCGCGCCGTATCTCGGCGAAGGTCTCGCGGGCGTCGAAGCCGCCTTCGAGCGTGCCGCCGCCGACCGCGAGCGCGGCGTACGCGCCCATCCGGCCGTGAAGCGCCTCTGGACCGAGGATTGGCAGGGCGCCCGCGAGTTGCTCGCGCGGCTGCGCGCGGCCTATGCGCCGCTGATCGCGCTCTACGAAAGGACCGAGCCGCTTCCCCCTCCCGGCCTCCCTCACAAGGGGGGAGCAGAGGGCACGGACGAAAACGAAAGCCCACTCTGGCGCGACGAGGCGGGCGAGACGGCGGCCCGCTTTTTCGCGAGCCTGCTTGACGACGCCCTCCCGCGGCTCGACCTGCCCCCAACCGACTACGCCGACCTCTATCGCGGTCTTGCGTCCGCGGAGACCGTGCGCCCCCGCGGCCCGGTGCATCCGCGGCTGTTCATTTGGGGACCGTTCGAAGCCCGCCTGCAGCAGACCGACGTCGTCATCCTGGGCTCGCTCAACGACGGCACTTGGCCGAAATCGTCGGACCCCGGCGCATGGCTCAACCGCCCCATGCGCGAAGCGCTCGGCCTGCCCTCGCCCGAGGAGAAGATCGGCCAGTCCGCCCACGACTTCGCGACGTTGCTCGCCGCGCCCGAGGTGATCCTGACCCGCGCCGAGAAGAAGGACGGCGTGCCGACCGTTCCCTCACGCTGGCTCTTGCGCCTCAAGGCTCTGTTGGATGGCATGGGGGTGTCCGAGGCGCTTCAGCCGAAGCATCCCTGGCTCGCCTGGGCGCGCCAGCGCGATAACGTTGCGCCGGTTCCGCGCCTCGCCGTACCGGAGCCGCGGCCCACGCAGAAGCAGCGTCCGCGCAAGCTCTCCGTCTCGCGTGTCGAGACCTGGATCGCCAACCCGTATGCGATCTACGCCAGCGAGATCCTGAAGCTCGCGCCGCTGCCGCCGCTCGGCGAGCCGCCGGGTCCTGCCCTGCGCGGCAGCATTATTCATGACGCGCTGTCCGAGTTCGCGAAGGCGTATCCGGCGACGCTGCCGGATGACATCGAGGCCGAGCTGGTCCGCTTCGCGCGCCAAGCGCTCGAAGCCTACGCCGCGCATCCGCGCATTGCCGCCTTCTGGATTCCGCGCTTCGAGCGTTTCGCCGCCTGGTTCGCCGCGACCGAGCCCGCCCGCCGCGCCGGCGTCCTGGAGGTGAGAGCGGAGGTTACGGGTGATCTCGTGCTTGAGGCGCCGGCCGGACCGTTCCGTCTCACCGCCCGCGCCGATCGCATCGACATCCTGGACGACGCGCTCGTCATCTCCGACTACAAGACCGGCACGCCGCCGCCCGATGCGAAGGTGCTCGCAGGCGTCTCGCCGCAGTTGCCGCTGGAAGCGGCCATCGCGGCCGACGCGGCGCTGGGCTTCGAGAAGCTGCCAAAGCGCCCGGTCGCGACCCTGCGTTACATCCGTGCCTCCGGCGGTGAGCCGCCGGGCGAAGCACGCGACGTGAAGGCGTCCGATGTGGCCGCACTCGCCGCGCAGGCGTTGGACGGCCTCAAGCGTCACGTCGCCCGCTTCGATGACGAGCGGACGCCCTATCGACCGCTGCGCCGCGCGCGGTTCGGCTATGACTACGACGACTATGCGCACCTCGCGCGCGTTGCCGAATGGTCGTCGGGCGCGGTTGCCGAGGAGGATGCGTAGCCATGTCGGCGCTCGTCGAGCACAAATCCATCGAGATCGAGCTGGCCCGCACCAAGGCCCGGCAGGCGGATGCGGCGGACCCGGCAGCCTCCGTCTGGGTCAGCGCCAACGCCGGCACCGGCAAGACTCACGTCTTGACCATGCGCGTGCTGCGCCTGCTGCTGGCCGACACGCCGCCCGAGCGTATCCTCTGCCTCACCTACACGAAGGCCGCCGCGGCCGAGATGTCGAAGCGCGTCTTCGACAGCCTGTCCAAGTGGGTGATGCTGCCCGACGACGCGCTCGAGAAGGCGCTGCTGGAGTTCCTCGGACGGGCACCGGACGCGTCCGAGATGGCGCGCGCGCGCACGCTCTTCACGCGCGCCACCGAAACGCCCGGCGGCCTCGCAGTGCAGACCATCCACGCCTTTTCCGAACGGCTGTTGCAGCGCTTCCCGCTCGAAGCCGGCGTCACGCCCGGCTTTGCCATTCTCGACGAGGAAACGTCGCGCAAGCTGATGCGCGAAGCGATCGACGCCGTGATCGGCAAAGCCGCACGCGCGCGCAAGAGCGCGCTCGGCAGCGCCCTGGAAGCCGCCATCCGCTACGCCGCCGACGATCACTTCGACGCCATTCTTGCCGAAGCGCTGAAGCAGCGGGAATGGATCGAAGCGGCGAACGACATCGGCCTCGATGCCGTCGAAGCCCTCTATCGGCGGCACTTCGCAGTGCGCAGCGGCGTCACGCGCACCGCCATCGAGACGGAGGCCGCAACGCTGCTGTCGCCGCGAGACCTCATGCATGTGCGCGATGTGCTCCGCGCCGGTACCAAGAGTGACATGGACGCCGCCGAACGGGCATCGGCCGTCCTTTCCGCGACGGCCGACAGCGCGCGTGCGGAAGCCCTGGCGGAATTTCTGCTCACCAATGACCGCAAGCCGCGCAAGAAGCTGGTGACGAAGGCCCTCGGCGAGAAGAACCCGGAGGTCGAGCCGATGCTCGCCCGCGCGCAGGACCGCCTGCTCGCGCTATGGTCCGAGCTGCAGGGTGCCTCCGTCGTCGAGGCGACCATGGCGCTGCTTCGCCTCGCGGACGCCGTCCAGGCCCGCTACACCGACGCCAAGGTTCGCCGCGCCGCGCTCGATTTCGAGGACCTGATCGCGCGCACCAAGACCCTGCTCTCGACGCGCGACTCCGCCGAGTGGGTGCTGTTCAAGCTCGATAATGGCCTGGATCACATCCTGGTCGACGAAAGCCAGGACACGAGTCCCTCTCAGTGGAAGGTCGTCGAGGCCATCGCAACCGAGTTCTTCGCCGGCACCGGCGCCCGCCCCGACATCGTGCGCACGCTGTTCGCCGTGGGCGACGAAAAGCAGTCGATCTATTCGTTCCAGGGCGCCGCGCCGGAAATGTTCTCGGCCATGGGCAGCCGCTTCGCCGACCTCGGCAGGAACGCCGGCGCTACGTGGCGTACCGTGCCACTCACGCTCTCCTTCCGCACCGTGGCGCCGGTCCTGAACGCGGTCGATCGCGTCTTTGCCGATCCCGCGCGCACGCCCGGCGTCACGCCCGCACCGCACGGGATCAAGCGCGTCGGCCACGGCGGCGTGGTCGAGATCTGGCCCACCGAGCAGCACCAGGACATCGCACCCGCCGATGCGTGGTCGCCGCTCGAGGAGCAGTCGACAGAGCCGCCGGTCGTGCGCTTGGCCAACCGCATTGCCGACACCATCAAGGGCTGGCTCGCGACCGGCGAGACGCTCGCGTCGACGGGTCGTCCCATCGCGCCGGGCGATATCCTGATCCTGGTCCGCAAGCGCGCCCCGTTCGCCGCCCCCATGGTGCAGGCGCTGAAGGCACGCGTCATCCCGGTCGCGGGCGCCGACCGCATGCGGCTCACCGAGCAGATCGCCGTCGAGGACATGCTGTCGCTCGGGGATTTCCTGACCCTGCCCGAGGACGACCTCGCGCTTGCAGAGGTACTGAAAAGCCCAATCTTCGGACTCGACGACGCCGACCTCACCGACCTCGCCTTCTGGAACCGCGAGGAAGCAAGCCAGGAGCGCAAGGGCACGCTCTGGAAGGCGCTGCTCGAAAGGAGCAAAGAGAACCCGCGCTACGTCGAAGCGGCGGAAACGCTGAAACGCTGGCGCAAGGCCGCCGACTTCCGTCCGCCGTTCGAGTTCTTTGCCGATCTTCTGGACCGCGACGGCGTGCGCGCAAAGCTCATCGCGCGCCTGGGTCCTGATGCCGCCGATCCGCTCGACGAGTTCCTGAACCTCGCGCTCACCTACGACGACAGCGCGCCGCCCTCGCTCGCAGGCTTCCTCGCCTTCATGCGCGACGGCGACCGCGACATCAAGCGCGACATGGAGCACGGCCGCAACGAGGTCCGCGTCATGACCGTGCACGGCGCCAAGGGCCTCGAGGCGCCGATCGTGTTCCTGCCCGACACCGCGAGCGCGGGCTCCGCCGCCAACCAGGCCGGACGGCCGATCAGGATCGATGAAATGGTGCGCCCGAGCGGCACGCCGGCGCCCTTTGTGTGGCCCGTGAAAGGGACGAGTAGTCTCGATCGCCTGCGCGAGGCACGCGACCAGTTGAAACGGCGCGAGCGCGAGGAGGCGAACCGCCTGCTTTATGTCGCCATGACGCGCGCGCGCGACCGCCTCTACGTCGCCGGTTTCGAAGGCCGCAAAGGCATCGAACCCGGCTGCTGGTACGAGCTGATCCGCGCCGGCCTCGACGGCGCGCTCGA
>JAFKKW010000153.1 GCA_017304275.1 Hyphomicrobiales bacterium
AGAGCCACGACAAGATCGTTGGCCCAGGGATCCATGGCGTATTCGAGCACGGCGACATCGATCCGCTTGGCGCTGGCAAGCCGGATGGCCATCGCCGGAGATCGCACGACATGAACCCGTAGCCCCAACGGAACCAAGCGCTGCCTGAGCTCGGGCGCGAAAGTGTCCGAGCAGTCCACGATGAGCACGGATACGTCTTTGAATGGCGTCATGAGTGGGTACCTCGCGGCACGATGCGGTCGTGCATCCGCTTGGAGCAAGGCTCGACGTGAGCCCGCAGTCCCAGTCAGTGCGCATTCGCGATGGGGAGACGCGAACGCTGATACGAAACTCTCTTCACACCCCGCGTCACTCAAGACCAACCCGGCCCATCGGGCAAGCCGAAATTCTCCTGCCGGGTGAGCGTGTTGCGATGCAACACTCACCGCAGGCCGCAGATCGGCGCAAACCGGAGCAGCGGCGTCGCGCATATTGCAATGCGCCAAGAAGGGCGGAGAGCCGCCCCGGTTGCCAAGTTCGGCGTTTTTCTTTGGTCCAGCCCCGGGAAAATCGCGGGCGGCGGGAATAAAATCGTTCCGCTCTGAGCGCTTAGCTACCGATCTTTCGACACATTCTGCGAAATACTTGGCGGCGGCCTGTGAAGCCAGCAAGCGCTCGGGGGAGCCTTCAGCCCATGGTTTGACGACGCGAGGAGATCGTGCACGGCGCATGGGCGCCGTTCATGACACGCGCCGGAGCCCCCGGGGACCAACAGTGTTCAATGCGTATGGATCCTGCGATGAGCGAAACCTCCAAGCTGCCCCCGCTTTCAATCCCTCGCAAAGCCGTTGTCGAAGGCACCATCCGGTATGAAGGCGCCGTCGTTCTGGAAGGAACGGTGCTTGGCGAGGTCTACTGCGCGACCGTGTTGATCACCGAGCGCGGCGCGGTCGATGGCACGATCTGCGCGCACGCGGCGACCATCATGGGTGAGGCGTCCGGGGCCATCTACGCCGAGCAGGTCACGTTGAAGACGGCATGCTCCGTGACCGCCGACATCTTTCACAAGCATCTCTCCTTGGAGAACGGCTGCTTCTTCGAGGGCAAGTCGCGGCGCGTGGCCAACCCGTTGACGCTGGCGGAATTGGCCGACCGGGACCGCTACACGTCTGAGGAACTCGTCCGCTAGCTGCGTGAGAGGAGGCCGACATGACGCTCGATCAGCATCTGCAGTATTGGAACGAGAACCGATACGACGATGATTATCGCGGCTTCGATCCTCCCATGCTCAACGTCGAGCCGGACGAGCGCGTCGGCCCGCCGTTGCCGAACCGCAGGAAGGCCCGGCTGAGACGAATGGTCATGGCGCTCATTCTGGGCGGCGGCGCCTGGGCTACGATTGCGAGCTTTGGATGGGACAGCGTGCTCACGACCGCGAAGTCCCTCGCCGAGGTCGCGGTCACGAACGCGCAGGACATCGCCGCGCGCGTATATCAGGACCGCGAATCCGCATCCGCGACGGCAACCGGCGCGCTTGCATCCGCAAACCCGGCCGCGGCTGAGATCCAGCAGCCGGAGGTTCTTCCGGAGCTTACGCCGACGCAGGACGAGCAGGCTGCTCCGACCACCGAGCCGCAGTCGACGGAAGCAATGGGCGAGGCCTACGCCGAACAGGCGGCGCCCGCCGAGGACGACAAGGCCACCGCCCCGAAGCGCAAGAGCGCCATTGCAGCTGGCCTCGGCCCCGATCTGCCCAACGTTCTGTTGACGCGCCTCAGCAAGGCCGATCTCGAGAACGCCGCTTACGCCATCAAGACGGCGCTCGCCAAAACGCCGGACGACGCATCGTTCGCTTGGCCGCCGAAGCCGTCGCGCCAGCAGGCTCTGTTCGAGATCCGCTTCGTCGAGGGCGCCGCCCACGGATGCCGCAGGTACATCGTCACCGTCACCAAGGACCGCTGGTCCTCGACCTCCGCCGCACTCGAGCGATGCGGCGCCATGCATGCGCGCGCGAGCTGACCTCACTGGGATGAGAGGCGAGACCCGCGCCGCTGGCTGCGCGCAAACGGTTGCGCGGCGCGTTGGTCAACAGACGCGACCATGCGGAAAGCGAAAACAAATGGATCTCGTCAATTTCTACTTGATGCGGCTCGTCGGCCCGCCATATAGACCCCCGGATTGACGCAACGAAGGATGTTATCCTTCCCCGATGAAGCGACGCTTCACGCCTGAACCCTTCCGCCTTACGGTCCGTCGGTCGCACAGCGGCAGGGGTCTTTTCACGCAAGACCGCATACCCAGGGGGTCATGCGTCATCGAATACCTCGGACGCCCCGCCACAGCCAGGCAGATGAAGGAGAATCGCGGCAAGTACCTCTTCTGGACCAGCGACACGAGCATGATCGACGGGAACATACCCGCCAATACCGCCCGCTTCATCAACCATTCCTGCGCGCCGAATTGCGCGATCGAGATCCGCAAGCGTCGCGTATATGTCTTCGCGCTCCGCAACATCCGGGCCGGCGAAGAGCTTTCTTACGATTACGGCCAGGAATATTTCGAGATGCACCTGGCAGGGCGCTGCCGCTGCGCAAGGTGTTCTGAGAAGGGATTGTCCGCAGAGCGCGCGAGGTGATCGGCGCGCGCCGAAATCTGCGCCGCAGTTCGAGGCCGCATGGCACGATCTCTCCTGCTACGGGCCCTTCGAGCGGTAGGCATCCAGCGCGGCGGCAGCCTCGCGCGGCATGTAGTTCTCATCGTGCTTGGCGAGAACCGTGGTCGCGTTGAAGACCTTCTCGTCGAGCGAGCCTTCGGCGACCACCCCCTGCTCCTCGCGGAAAAGATCGGGGAGGATGCCGGTGTAACGGACCGGAAGGGTGCGGTTTCCGTCTGTGACACGGAACATGACCTCGAGTCCATCCGGCCGGCGATCGATGCTTCCCTTCTCGACCAGCCCGCCGATGCGCACGTGCGTTCCGCTCGCCACCTTGCCCGTCATCAGCTCGGTCGGAGTGCGGAAGAATACGACGTTGTCACGCATTGCGCCGAGCAGCAGAAGAGCCGCCCCGGTCAATAGCCCGACCGAGAGGGCGACGAGGGCGCCACGCTTCGATTTTCTGGTCATCGCCATCCCCCTGTGTGCTCGGCCGACTCAGACGGGAACGGAACGCCACGACTGCTCCAGCGCCACGACGAGCGTGTCGACCATGGCATCCGTGTGCTGCGGCGCCGGCGTGATGCGAAGCCGCTCCGTCCCCTTGGGAACGGTTGGATAGTTGATCGGCTGAACATAGATGCCGTGCGCGTTGAGCAGCGTGTCCGAGAGCGCCTTGCACCGGACGGGATCGGAGACGAGAACGGGCACGATGTGGCTTGGGCCCGCGATCACGGGAAGCGCCGCATGCGCGAGCCGCTGTTTTACCGCCGCCACGCGATCGCGATGCGCCTCCCGCTCCGCGTTGGAGGCCTTGAGGTGGCGGATCGAGGCCAGCGCGCCGGCCACGATCACGGGCGAGAGCGAGGTCGTGAAGATGAACCCGGGCGCGAATGAGCGCACGGCGTCGCAGATCGTCCGCGACGCTGCGATGTAGCCGCCCATCACGCCGAATCCCTTGGCCAACGTGCCGTTGATGATGTCGACCCGCCCCATCACGCCGTCGCGTTCGGCAATGCCGCCGCCGCGCGGGCCGTAGAGACCGACCGCGTGCACCTCGTCGAGGTAGGTGAGCGCGTTGTAGCGGTGGGCGAGATCGCAGATGGCACCGATCGGCGCCATGTTCCCGTCCATCGAGTAGACGCTCTCGAAGGCGATGATCTTGGGCGTCCTCAGCGGCAGCGACGCAAGCTTCTGCTCCAGATCCGCGAGATCGTTGTGGCGGAAGATGATCTTCGCACCGCGCCCGTTGCGGATGCCGGCGATCATGGAGGCGTGGTTTTTCTCGTCGGAAAGGATCACGCATCCGGGCAGGAGTTGTGCGAGCGTCGAAAGCGCGGCCTCGTTGGCCACGAACGCGGACGAGAAGACCAGGGCCGCCTCCTTGCCATGCAGGTCTGCCAGCTCCGCCTCCAGAGCGACATGATAGTGGGTCGTGCCGGAGATGTTTCGTGTCCCGCCCGAGCCGGCCCCGACGCGCTCGATGGCCTCGTGCATGGCGGCGCGCACCTTGGGATGCTGCCCCATGCCGAGATAGTCGTTGGAGCACCAGACGGTGATTTTAGCTTCGCCTGAGGGCGTTCTGGCTTGGGTGTACGGAAACGCCCCGGCGCAGCGCGCATTCTCGAGAAAATACCGGTAGCGGCCCTCCTGCTTCAGCTCCTCGAGCTGAAACTCCAGCACCGTCGCGTAATCCAGCGGAGACCGGCTCCATTTGCAGGGAGCGTCCTCGGGGGCCGCCATCGGGTTGGTCTGGCTGAGCGCTTCACGCATTGTCATTTCGGGCACCTACGGAGCAGGACGTGTCGGAGAAGCGTCTCCCGCAGGGGCATCTGCCGGAACGCGCGCGCCGTCGAGTTCTGCCAAGAGGCTCGCCACCGCTTGCCTGGCCTCGGTGTTCTCGCCGACGATGCTCTGCAGCTTGCCGAGGATCTCTTTCGCCGGCTCGATGTCGTGACGGCGGATGAGACCGATGCTCTTGAGCCAGAGCGCCTCGGGCTTCGACGGTTCGGCATCGAGGGCCTTGTCGACGATCCGCTCGGCCTCGCTGCGATCCGCCTCGTTGTCCGAACGCAGCAGGGCGGAGGCGAGGACGAGCGCGAGTTGAGGTTCGTCCGGCGCCATCTCGCTGGCCCTGCGGTACATCGCAAGCGACTCCGCCTCGCGACCCATCACGCGATAGCTGCGGGCGAGCATCATGACCTCGTCGAGCGATGCGCCTCCGGCCGTCACCCTGCCCTCGAGCTTGGCGACCATCGCGCCGACGTCCGGCGTTCCGTCCGCTCCCATGGGTGGCCCGCCTTGACCGGCCGCCACGTGTGGATTGGCCATGTTGGGTGCGGGTTGGGCGCCCTCCGGCATGCCGGCGGCCAATTGCTCCGGCGAAAGCGGGATCTGACCGCTCGCATGGGGACTGGCATCCGTGCGCAGGTCGTTCGAATTGAGCGCTACGGTCAGCGTTATGGCGCCGATCGCCACCACACCCGCGAGCGCACCGCCCAATACGGGATAGGTGCGCGCGACATTCTTCTTGCCCGGCGCCCCCGCACGCGCCTTGCGCAGCTCCTCGACTGCACGTTCCGCTTCGGCCATGACCCTTGCCCTTTCGCTATCGTAGCTTTCCCGATCGATCTTGCGTTCGGTGATCGCGACGTCCAACGCCACCATTTCCGCGACCAGCCTGTCCTTCTCCTCGCGCCATTTCGTGATGCGATCGTCCTTCTCCAGCCCGTCGCCCGGATCGCGGTCGAACGACCTCATCCAGAGCGGGAACAGCGTCCAGGCAAGAACGACGGAGCAGAGAAGCAGCGTTGCGATGACTGTGGTCACGGTCCTAATCGCTCAATGCGGTTGATGAGATCGGCAGTGCTGAGATCCGCCGGCGCGGCGTCAGGCCGATGCGCCCCGGATGCG
>JAFKKW010000584.1 GCA_017304275.1 Hyphomicrobiales bacterium
CCAAGCGGTGCCGGCCACGACGATATCGCCGAGATGCAGCGTACCACGCTGAACCAGCACGGTGCCGACGGGGCCACGCCCACGCTCGAGCTTGGCCTCGATGACGATGCCCTCGGCCGAACGATCGGGATTGGCCTTGAGGTCGAGAACCTCGGCCTGCAGGTGGATGGTCTCCAGCAGCTTGTCGAGGTTGGTGCCCTTCAATGCCGAGACCGGAACCTCGAGCGTCTCGCCGCCCATGCTCTCCACGACGATCTCGTGCGAGAGCAGATCGGTCTGCACGCGCTTCGGATCCGCCGCCGGTTTGTCGATCTTGTTGATCGCGACGATGATCGGCACGTTCGCCGCCTTGGCGTGGTTGATCGCCTCCACCGTCTGCGGCATGACGCCGTCGTCGGCCGCCACCACCAGCACCACGATATCCGTCACCTTCGCGCCGCGGGCGCGCATCGCGGTGAACGCGGCGTGGCCGGGCGTATCGATGAACGTCACCTTCGCGCCCGACGGCGTCGTCACCTGATAGGCGCCGATGTGCTGGGTGATGCCGCCGGCCTCGCCGGAGACGACATTGGTCTTGCGGATGGCGTCGAGCAGCGACGTCTTGCCGTGGTCGACGTGACCCATGATGGTGACGACGGGCGCGCGCGGCTTTTGCGCTTCCTCCGCGTCCTTGTCGCCGATGAAGCCCGTTTCGACGTCGGCTTCCGACACGCGCTTCGCCGTATGGCCGAATTCGGTGACGATCAGCTCCGCCGTGTCGGCATCGATCACGTCGGTGATCTTATGCATGGCGCCTTCCTTCATCAGGAACCTGATGACGTCGACACCGCGCTCCGTCATGCGGTTGGAAAGCTCCTGGATGGTGATCGCCTCGGGAATGACCACTTCGCGCACAATCTTGTCCCTGGGCTGCTGGATGCCCATTGCCTTGAGCTTCTCGCGCTCGCGCTTGCGCTTGAGCGAAGCCAGCGACCGCTCGCGCTGCTGCTCGTCGAGAGCATTGTTGATGGTGAGCTTTCCGCGCTCCCGGCGGTCCTCGACC
>JAFKKW010000154.1 GCA_017304275.1 Hyphomicrobiales bacterium
TTGATCTGATCTCGCTTTCCGACGCGCTCCCATTGTTCGAGTCAACGCACGCCGCGGCAGGACAATACGTGCTAGGATGTAGTCGCTTGCATCCCACTGTGGGGCGAGCGCGCACAGAAAGCAGGATCATGACCGGGCCTCGTCCTGGTGCGCCGAAGGCATCCCGAAAGCTGCCGTCCGGGGAGTGCGCGCCGAAACGCGAAACCATCAGCGAGAAGCCCACCGCGTCGAACAGTCAGCTTCCGGAAGGGGCGAAGCATTTGCGCGTGACGTCCGACGACTTCAACAACATCCTCAACACCTCCGACATGGCCGTCGTTGTCCTCGACGAAGCCTTGAGGATCCGCTTCTTCACACTGGCGGTCACCCCGCTGTTCAACGTTACGGAAAGCGATATCGGGCGCCCGCTCGGCGAGTTCACGGATCGCTTCGGAAACGCCAACATGCTGCCCGACGCGCGTGCCGTGTTCGATACGCTTGCTCCTGTTCGGCGCGAAGTCGAAGCCGATAACGGGACTTGGTATATCTACTCGATCCTGCCCTATCGCAGCGATGAAAAGCACGTAGATGGAGTGCTCATCACCTTTGCCGACATCTCCGAAGTCAAGGTAATCCAGAGGGAGAGCCAGGCCGCACGCGCGTATTCCGAAGGCATCATTGCTACGATCGAACAACCACTCGTCGTCTTGGATACAGAGCTTCGCGTCGTTTCTGCCTCGACATCCTTCTACCGGGTATTCGAAATCGAGCCGGCAACCATGGTTGGTCGCCACCTCCTAGACTTTGGCTCCCATCTCGATGTGCCGGAGATGAAAAAGTATCTTGCCGCGCTTCTTTCGAGCGGCGCGGGAGTGGCTGATACGGAAATCACGCTTAAACTGCCGACGTGCGGCGTCCGGTCCTTCATGGTGAGCGCTCGTGCGATTGGAGACGGCTCCTTGGCAAGCCAGAACGTGCTTCTGTCGATCGTCGACGTCACCGACGCGAAGTGCGAGAGCGAGGCGTTGGCAGCCGCAAAGGCGCTAGCCGAAAGTGCCAACATCGGCAAATCGCGGTTCCTGGCCGCTGCCAGTCACGACCTGCGTCAGCCCTTACAGACCATCAATCTACTACAAGGGATATTGAAAAAACGTACGCGCGACGAAGATACGCTGCAGTTGCTCGAGCGCCTCGACGATACGGTTGGTGCCATGTCAAGCATGCTCGACAAGTTGCTCGACATCAACCAGCTTGAGGCTGGCGTTGTGCAACCTAGTATCGTAAACTTCCCCATCAACAGCCTGCTCGCAAGGCTGAAAGCCGATTTCGTCTACCTTGCGGAGGAAAAGGGACTGCAGTGGCACGTGGTCCCTTGCAGGCTCGTTGCACGGAGCGATCCCAAGCTGCTCGGGCAAATGCTTCATAATTTGATCTCGAATGCCGTCAAATACACGAGCAAAGGCAAGCTGCTTCTGGGCTGCCGGAGGCGGGAGGGGATCATTCGTATCGAGGTGCTCGACACGGGCATCGGCCTCCCCATGGATCAGGCTCGGAAAATATTCGAGGAGTTCCACCAGCTCGCAAATCCAGCTCGCGACAGCAGTCTGGGTCTTGGGCTCGGCCTTTCAATCGTCAAGCGGATAGGAGATCTGCTCGGGCATTCGATCGATGTCCGCTCGATCCCCGGCTACGGGTCGGCATTTGCGGTAGAGGTACAGATCGGTGACGCAGGCGAAGGCGGTGAGACACGGCCCATACGCGCAGTCCAGGAGAACTCGGTCCCCGTTGTCGGCACAATTCTGATCATCGACGACGATCCAATCGTCCGGAATATGATCAAGATGCTTCTCGATCAGGAGGGACATCGAGCGACGGCGGCAGGCGATGTCGCTACAGCACTCGATATCGCGGGAAAAGACGCTACGGAACTGGATCTCGTGATCGCGGACTATAACCTGTCTTGCGGGGCGAGCGGCCTCGAAGCCATCGCGGGCCTGCGACAGCAGCTCGGCCGAGACATCCCCGCAATCGTCCTGACGGGTGACATCGCGACCATCACGTTGCGCGCTGTTGCTGATCAGGGGCACATTCAGCTCAATAAGCCGGTCAAATCGCAGCAGCTCATAGGCCTAATCCAGCACCTTCTGGTCAAGGCGAGGAAAGATAGACCCGATGCCGCGACCGACGTGCCATCATCCGCAGATCCTTCCGCGGTACAAAGAGTGTTCGTTGTTGACGATGACGCCGTTGTCCTCAGGGCAATGCGGGATCTGCTCCACGAGCATGGCTATGCAGTAGAAATATTTACAAATGGCGAGGATTTCCTGCACGCCGAGCGATCCGATGGCTGTCTGCTGATTGACGCCCGATTGCCCGGCATGACCGGTCTCGAATTGATCGAGCGCCTCAGAGCGGAGAACTGTACACTGCCCACAGTCATGATAACTGGCGACGGAGACATTGCTCTAGCCGTCGAGGCGATGAAAGCGGGTGCCTCCGACTTTATTCAAAAGCCGGTCGGTCACGTGGAGCTGCTTGCGAGCATTGCGCGCGCATTCGAGCTCGATGGAGGTAGACCCTCTGCGGCGCGAGAGCAGGCTATCTCTCTTGTCGCAGGCCTGACGGCACGCCAACGCCAGATCATGGATCTCGTCATGGCCGGACATCCGAGCAAGAACATTGCGGCCGACCTTGGCATCAGTCAGCGCACCGTGGATAACCACCGGGCGGCCATTATGAGGAAGACCGGCTCCAAGTCGCTTCCGGCCTTGATCCGGATCGCGATCGCAGCGGCTTGAGCGGGGCCCACAAGATCAGAAGTCTGATGCCTGCAGCGTGTAGGCGTCTCTGCGGCGGCCGAAGTATAGTTTTGCCGCGACGTCGAGGATTTGATCCCGATGGCGGTCGAAGGCAATCAGAATTCCGGTCTCGTCCATCTTCGGATTTGGGCTCATGCGGGAGAAGGCGCGCTGATCGAGGAAGAAGCTGATTTCGAGCGCACCGTCATAACCCCAAAAGCGCACGCGGCGTCCGCGTGCGTCGTAGCTGCGGCTCCGATTGGGAAAACTGAGTGTCACCACGCGTCTCCTTTTTAGCGTTGGCTCACCCCGCAGGGGCGCTCCTGCCAGCGACGCAAAAGTCCTAGCGTCAGTGCGCCATCCATAATGAGTTCATGACCTAGCTGGCAGCTTGGAAGATGACGTACGCGACGAGCACCAGCGCAAGCACGATTGGAACGAGCAAAGATGGGATCCATGGCGCAAGCGTCCGCCAGCTTGTCTTCTCGGCAATCAGGTGGGGAGCCGGGTCATTCATGGGGGAAAAATCCTTGATTCTGGAAAACGCTCTCGCGACGCACATGTCGGACCAGACGATAGGATGCAAGGGGTATCGGCCGTTAGAGTCGGAATCTACTCAGAACGTCAGGCTAGAACATCGCCTACTCACGAGCGTGAGTGTTGGCGTCGCTGGGCGGGACGTCAGGTTCTGGAATTACAGCGGTTCGCCAAATTCGCGGACCTCTCATGCTGAACCATCCGTTCGCCACTCCGAATTCCACACCATCATTCAATTCGGTCCCCATGATCTCCTCATTGGCGAGCCGTGCCGCTATGGCACCGAACATATCGTGCTCTCCAGGCCGGGTGTGCCTTTGATCAAGCAGTTCCATGATCCGTTGGGCGATCTGTTCCGGTGTTCGTATGGACATTCTGATTTCCTACCTCCCAATGCGCGGGCTTCTCCGGAAGCTGCGAACTTGAGCCCGCTGACGTGCGGGAGAACGGGAGACGATGGCTGTGCCAGCGATGGTGGATTGCGGAACGGTAGCGGGCTATGGACCGCCGAGGTACCCTCGGAAACTACTCAGATGATGATGAACCCTTGCAATGAATAGGGGCTGCTCTTACTTTAACACATCGAGTTTGGCCGGAATGCGGGCCGCTGTGCTCAGCGCCGCTGAGTGTATGTTCATAGACCCCAAGAATTCGAGACATAAGGTTGGCGTGAGCCTCACGGCGTGCGCCGGCTCGTTCGCATCAATGATTGGAGTGATCATGAACACGGGAACAGTCAAATTTTATAATGGACAAAAAGGCTACGGATTCATCGCGCCAGATAACGGAGGAAGCGATGTGTTTGTCCACGCCAGTGCACTCGAACGTGCAGGGCTGACGAGCCTATCGGAAGGTCAGAAAGTCTCTTTCGACACCGAGCAGGATCGGCGTTCCGGTAAGACTGCCGTCGCGAATATTCAAGCAAGCTAATCGCTGTCGCGCGTCATCAAGCGCTTTGGCGCAAATTCCGGCGCTTGGGATCTTACCCGATAGGTTCTGAGCGCCGGCAAGTCAGGCTCCGCACACTTAGACATCATGCCTAGCAGGAGAATATTGTGAGCGGGAAGTGCCCAAAATGTGATGCGGAGTCTCATGTTATCATCGAGTACTTTCGTGCACGCGATGAGGGATCGAAGCGAACTGTGCCTGCAGTCCAATTCCTGTGCGAACAGTGCCGAACGATTCTTGGTATCGCGCTCGATCCCGAATGGCAGGCTCAAGTCGTTGCTGGACAGCTCCGGACTGTCGGAGCTGCTGAACAAACCAGCCACTGACGCCAAGGGTCAACGTCCGGTGTAGATGAAGGTAGTCATAAAATCCGAAGGCGATCTAGGCTACCTATTCGCCGGCCATGATGTGCCCGATGTATCCGGCAGCAACGACTAAGGCGACAAATGCGACGAACAGGATCAGCGCTGAGGTTGCCGAAAGATCGCTCGGCCGGGGATCGAGTGCCACTAGTATCCTCCTGAGAATCGCGCGCCTCGAACCATTTCTGATGCGCCGGAGAACGCTAACGTACGTAGCGCGTCCGAAACTGACCTCCTACGGCGAATGCCGCGAGGCTGCCGACACCTGAGTACACAATCAGTCGGTGCGAATGTTCGAGACCGAAATTCTTCCGGACCGACGATCCTCCTGGATATCGAAGGTCACTTTTTGCCCTTCACTGAGGATGTGCGTACCGGCTCGCTCTAGGGCTGTCGCGTGGATGAACACGTCCTTGCCGCCGTCATCTGGCTGGATGAAGCCAAAGCCTCTCTCAGAATTATAGAACTTTACGGTTCCAAGTTGCATGAGTGTTCCTAATTGATGGTTTAGGTATTCAGTGCGCACACGCGCACTGAGCGACGATCGACTTTTTTGAACGGACAGAATTCTATTTGGGCAGCAGATCGTGGGCGCCGCGCACCGTCCTGCCGCTGGCGTTCCGCGACACGCTGAGACGCTCTTCGAGCGATCGCAACGCACTGCGCTCGTCGGCGAACCGTTCGTCCCCTGTTTCCCAAATCTGCCCCCGTAGAACGTCAGCTTCGAATATGCGGACGTTGGAAGGACTGGTTAGATAGACCTCTGCGGTCGTATCGATGATGCGGCCCACGAGCGCGTCGTCCATATAGACGTCCCTCGCCAGGCAAGAGGATTGTGGGTCAATTGGGTTCCAGCCGGCAGCAAGCCTTAACAATCGCAGCTCCCGGCCTAAAGCCTGTTCGCGTA
>JAFKKW010000155.1 GCA_017304275.1 Hyphomicrobiales bacterium
GCAGCACGGGCTTCGCCGCCAAGTTCGGCCCGTTGCAACTCCACCTTCAGAGCTTCGATTCGATCGGAAAGGGACTTCTTTATCGCAACTAGATCGTCGGCAAAATCGTTGGAGGAAGTCAAAATCTTCACTTCGCCATTGGTTCCGCTCGGCGTCGCAACGCCACGCGACGCAAAGGTGCGTATCGCGGTCTCATCCCCCTTGAGGTATAAATCCGCGTCGTCCGAGAGGAGAAAGCGGACTTGGACGGTTTGTCCGAGAAGCGAAGGGTTCGCGGCCAAAGTGTCACGAAGCTCGTTCGACGCACCCGAGCTCAATAGCCCAGCAAGCTTCTTTTTAGCTGTCCGGCCCTCGACCCCCGGAACTGCGGAGAAGATCGCGTCTCTGGTCAGCGTGTAGAAGTCTGCCGATCTGATCACGGCTGGATCGCGCGTCCCTTTCGGATCGATGGCTTCTGCAGAGATCGGGACATCGAGGACGAGGCTGTGTTGCCAAAAGGCGGGCGAGCCTTTGAGCGCGATGTCGACCAGAACCGCGACGACAAAGATTGTCGTCAACGCCAAAGCACCTGCACCCAACGACTTGAACCGAGCCTCAGTTCTGTAGCGCCGTTTCACACGCGCTACGGTCGCGGCGGAAGTCATGTCGAGACGGCGGATCTTCGATGGAGTATCCAGTGACAGGTCAGTCATACTGCTCTCGATATTTCTGCACTATGCGCAGTGCGATGAAGTTGAGCATCAGGGTAACGAAGAACAGAACGAACCCGAGAGCAAAGGCCGCAAGAGTTTTGGCGCTGTCAAACTCCTGGTCTCCGACAAGGATCGTCTTGATCTGAACCGTGATGGTGGTCACCGCTGCGAGCGGGTTGATCGTGAGGTTCGCCGCCAGTCCCGCGGCCATGACCACAATCATGGTCTCTCCAATGGCGCGACTGATCGCCAACATGAATGCTGATACGATGCCAGGTAGGGCGGCCGGCAGGATGACTTGGCGGATCGTCTCCGATTTGGTAGCGCCCAGAGCGTAGGCACCATCGCGTAACGACTGTGGCACGGCGTTGATGACATCGTCGGACAGCGACGAAATGAACGGAATGATCATCATTCCCATCACAAGTCCGGCGGCAAGAGCACTCTCGGAGGCGATGTCGAGGCCGTAGTGTGTGCCGATGTTGCGTATCAACGGCGCTACTGTCAGAGCAGCGAAGAAACCCAGGACAACCGTTGGAATTCCAGCCAGGATTTCCAGGATCGGCTTGGCGGTGGCGCGGATCTTCGGCGTCGCGTATTCGGCGAGGTAAATGGCTGAGTACAGCCCGAGCGGACCCGCCACGCAAATTGCTATAAACGTGATAAGCAAGCTGCCAACGAGAAGCGGTACGAAACCGTAAGCAGTCGAGAGCTCCCCCTGGTCGGCGCGCATTGCGGCTTGCGGGTTCCAATCGAGTCCAAAGAGGAAACCGAAAATGGTCGGTTTGCCCTTGAGACTAGGATCGAAAAAGAATCGGTAGGTCTCGAATACGACGGAGAATAGGATGCCGATGGTGGTCAATATTGCAACTACGGCGCAGGCACCAAGAACAATCTTGACGAACAGCTCGACGTATCTTCGCGATCGAAAACCGGGAGCAATCTTCCGGTAACAGGCAACCGCCGAAGTAATCGCAAGGATGAGCCCAATCGCGAATATTGCCCAATGTCCGTTCGAAAGGGTAGCCGAATAAGACTTTGTCGCATCCTGGAGTTCTGGAGTGGCGTCGCCCGCGCGGCTACCCGACGCTAGTCCCCGTACATCTCGCAACGCCACGCTGCTTTGCAACGGATCAGATTGGACTTCCATTGGGAAATGGCTGAGAGCATTCGATTTAGCCATCATGGAGACGAGCGGCAGCCCAACAACCAGAACTGCGATCATCGGCGTCAAGACGCCAATTGCGACGAACAAACCATGGTATACTGGAAGAGAGTGGAGGTCGGACAAGCGATCGACCACGACTTTGTGAGATCGACTCCGCCCCATCGCAAATGACACCGCAAGCAGGCCAAGAAGCGTCACGAGATAAAGAGTTGTCATGGCAGCCCCGTCGGAATTCCTGTGATCTCGCCGTGTTGGAGAGTAATAGGGCGCTCCGCCTACCAGACCAAGCACAACCTAATAAGCAAAGATGCGCGGCCGAAGAATGCTTCCGGCCGCGCAAAAGTCCTATCGCCTACTTGAGGACTGAGCCGTCGAGCGGGGTCATAGCCGTGACCGACGCCTTGACCTTCTCCAGCTCCTCCTTCGGAAGGGTTACGAGGCCCTTCGAAGCAAGATAGCCGTCCTCGCCCAAAGCCTTATCGGAGATGTACTCCTGGGCGAACTTGTCGAGCCCCGGAATCACACCAACGTGCTGCTTCTTGACGTACACGTACATACGGCGCGAACCCTTGTACTTGTCGGCGGCGATCGACTCGAAGGAGGGCTCAACGCCATCAAGGGCAACACCCTTGAGCTTGGCGGCGTTTTCCTCGAGGAACGAGAAGCCGAACACGCCGAAGGCGTCCTTGTTCGCATCGAGCTTGGCGACGATGACGTTGTCGTTCTCGCCAGCTTCAACGTAGGCGCCGTCCTTGCGGACCGTCTTCCAGACCTTCTCAAACGCCTTCGCGTCTTCTTTCTTCAGAGCCTTGAGCGATTCGATCTGCTCGGCGCCCTTCTCCATGAACAGCTCATGCATGCTGTCGCGCGTGCCCGATGTCGGCGGCGGGCCGAGGATCTCAATCTTCACGTTGGGAAGCGAAGGATCGATGTCCGACCAGTTCTTGTAAGGATTGGCGATGAGCTTGCCGTCCTTGTCGGGAACCTGCTCTGCCAACGCCTGGAACAACTGGGCAAGCGTCAGGCTGATCCCCGAGCCTTCCTTTGAGTGCGCAAGGGTAAGACCGTCAAAGCCAATGTTGATCTCGACGATGTCGGTGACACCGTTCTTCTGGCAAAGTTCGAACTCGCCCTTTTTCATGCGGCGCGAGGCGTTCGTTGCGTCCGCCTTGTCCTCCCCAACACCTTCACAGAAGATCTTGGCGCCGCCGCCGGTGCCCGTGCTCTCAACGATGGGAGTCTTGCCGCCGCTGGCCTTGCCAAACTGCTCGGCAACGGCGGTGGTGAACGGATACACCGTTGAAGATCCAACGATGCGGATTTGATCGCGCGCCGATGCCGCACCGGCAAACGCAGCCGAGGCAACGGCAGTGGCCGTCGCCAAGGCGATGAACTTGCTGTTCACGCTATTCTCCATCTCTCTGGACGATGCAAAGAGCGCGGCCCTCCGCCAGCGCTCTGCTTCCCGGGATGAACCCCCCGGCGAGACATTGAATAGACCAGAGGAACAACCGTTTTATGAATACTTAACTGTTTGAAACTGAATGAATTACTGCCAATTATTGGTTTTCCTTGCAACGGCCAGACCGCAGAATTGCCTCAGGCCGTGCGAAATTGCGGTTCTACGGGAAGAAGCAAGCTGCGGTCTGTTGCTACGAGACGAGAATTCGGCGTCAACTCAAGCCCGCGAGCGCCCAACGCGTGGCCTAAATCACCGATCGAGCCAAGTTGATCTGCTCATTCCGAAGCGGGTGGTGCACAACAGGTCGTCCCACAACAGGCCTGACTGTCTGTTTTTGAGGTCGACTTGCGCTCGGCGGGCACGGCCGCCGCCAGATTGACGCGCTTCGACAGCTCCTCCGCGCTTTCCTTGCGCTCGCTATAGCGATCCACAAGGTACGGCGCGCGGTCCCGCAGAAGCAGCGTGAACTTGACCAGTTCCTCCATAACGTCGACCACGCGATCGTAGAAGGATGACGGCTTCATGCGGCCGTCGTCGTCGAATTCCTGGTAGGCCTTGGCCACCGAAGACTGGTTGGGAATCGTGAACATGCGCATCCAACGACCCAGCACACGCATTTGATTGACCGCGTTGAACGATTGCGATCCGCCGCAAACCTGCATTAATGCCAAAGTCTTGCCCTGAGTCGGCCGGACCGCTCCGACCGAAAGCGGAATCCAATCGATCTGCGCCTTAAGAATACCACTCATCGCGCCATGACGTTCCGGCGAACACCAGACCTGCCCCTCGGACCATGCCGCCAGCTCGCGAAGTTCCTTGACCTTCGGATGGTCAACCGGTGCGCCGTCGGGAAGCGGCAGGCCGCGCGGATCAAACACGCGCGTCTCTGCCCCAAGCGCTTCCAACAGCCGTTGCGCTTCGAACGTCAGAAGCCTGCTGTAGGAGCGATCGCGGACCGAGCCGTAGAGCATCAAAATGCGCGGTCGATGTGTCGACGCATCCAATCCTTCGAGCCGCTCGGCGTCCGGCTCGCGAAACTGGGACGACACCACATTGGGCAGTTCGTTTCTGCCATGGCCATCTGTGTTCATGATGCCTTTGCCTTTCTGGCCAGGACGACCTCTCCGTCCTCCTTTGTGAAGTCCCCAATGTCGGCATCGGGCAAAATGTCGAGCACCGCTTCCGATGGCCGACAGAGACTCGTGCCGAGGGGCGTCACCACGATCGGACGGTTGATCAGGATTGGATGCTCGAGCATGAAATCGATCAATTGATCATCACTCCATTTCGCATCATCCAGTCCAAGGGTGTCATAGGGCGTGCCCTTCCGGCGCAACAACGCGCGCGGTCCGACACCCATGGCCTCGAGCAACGCGACGAGCTCCGCTCGCGACGGCGGTGTGACAAGGTACTCGATCACGCGCGGCTCCTCGCCACTCTGGCGGATCATGGCCAGCGTGTTGCGCGAGGTACCGCACGCAGGGTTGTGATAGATCGTGATGCTCATGACGCTCCCGCCTTCGATTTCGCCGCATCCTGCGCCTGCCCCGCCTCGTACCAGTCCTTGGACGCGTTGGCGATCTTAACCACCGACAGCATCACAGGCACTTCGATCAACACGCCGACAACGGTGGCAAGTGCGGCCCCCGAATTAAAGCCGAACAAACTGATCGCCGCGGCAACTGCGAGCTCGAAGAAGTTGCTGGCCCCGATCAGAGCCGACGGTGCCGCCACGTTGTGAGCTTCGCCAGCCGAACGGTTGAGAAGATAGGCCAGGCCAGCATTGAAATAGACCTGGATCAAGATCGGTACCGCGAGCAACGCGATGATCATCGGCTGCGCAAGGATCTGCTCACCCTGAAAACCGAAGAGCATGACAAGCGTCGCAAGCAGCGCGACCAGTGACCACGGCTGCATGTGGGCGAGCGCCGCTTTGAGCCCCATATCTCCGGCCCGGGCAAGCACACTTCGGCGTGCCACCTGCGCGATGATGACCGGCACGACAATGTAGAGAGCAACCGACAGCAAGAGCGTGTCCCACGGCACGGTGATTGCCGACAATCCGAGCAGGAGCCCGACCAGGGGCGCAAAGGCAAACACCATAATGACGTCATTGAGCGCCACCTGGCTCAACGTGAAATGCGGCTCTCCCTTGCATAGGTTGCTCCACACGAACACCATCGCCGTGCATGGAGCCGCCGCGAGCAG
>JAFKKW010000156.1 GCA_017304275.1 Hyphomicrobiales bacterium
GGTGGCGGCGGCGAAGGGAACGAACTCGCCGCCGTTGGCTGCGATCCGTGGCGCGAGGCGGCCCCCTTCCGAGAGCACGAGCGCGCGGCCGTCTGCCCGCACGACGGCGTCGGCAATCTCGATGGCGGACAGCTCGGCGCCGCCCGTGTCGAGCTCCGGGATGATCTGCAGTATGGTCGGGCGCTTTTCGGCCAAGTCGGCCTCCGAACAACAGAGTCGTTTGACAGAATGGGCTTCATAGGATGGGCGCGCCAGAACCGCAATTCATCACTGTCGGCAGCGGAGAGACGACGCGTAAAATCGCCTATCTGGCGCAGCCCGCGGCGCGTGAGGGCGATTCCGGCCTGCTGTGGCTGACCGGTCTCAAATCCGACATGGTCTCGACCAAGGCCGAGGCGCTCGCAGCATGGACGGCTGCGCGCGGTCTCGGCTTCACGCGTTTCGACTATTCCGGCCATGGCCGCTCGGAGGGCCGGTTCGAGGACGCGACGATCAGCGATTGGTTGGAGGAGAGCGCGGCGGTTTTTGCGCTGACGCGGGGGCCGCAGATCCTGGTCGGGTCGAGCACGGGCGCGCATGTGGCACTGCTGCTTCTGCGCCGGCTGATCGAGGCGGCACCGGAGAAGGCGCGGCGCGTGCGCGGTCTCGTGCTCATTGCGCCGGCATGGGATCTGACGGAGCTGATGTGGGAGCAGCTTTCGGCCGAGGCGCGCCGCGCGATCGTCGAGACGGGGCAATGGATCCGCCCCTCGCCTTATGACCCGGCGGGGTATCCGATCACGAAGCGGTTCATCGACGACGGGCGGCGGCATCTCATCCGGGATTCGCGGTTCGATCTCGGTTGCCCCGTGCTCGTGCTGCAAGGCGCCGAGGACCGCGACGTGCCGATCTCGCATGCGCGCGCGTTGGCGTCGGTGCTGCTCGGCGGCTGGGTGCGCATGACGGAGGTTGCCGACGGCGAGCATCGCCTGTCGCGACCGAAGGACCTGGCTCAGCTCTATGCACTGATCGAGCAGTTGCTTTAGCCATCCCCCTTCTGTCATTCCCGCCAAGCGAGCCCCGGACTTGATCCGGGGCGAGGCGCCGAGCGGGAATTCCGCGCAAGGCTCCTATCGCAATGGATCTTCTGCGCCTTCGGCGACTCTCACGCTGGATTCCCGGTCTCCCCCGGCTCAAGTCCGGGGTTCGCTGGGAATGACGGAGGGAGAGGATCTCAGGTCCGATCGGCGGATCGCGGGAGGTTGGCGAGGACGAAGAGGTTCAGTCCCTCGAGCTTGCGTGCCGCGTACCAGTTGAACGCCGACGCTGCGACCAATGCAGAGGAGGTGGCAATCGCAGCGCCGGTAACGCCCCAGCGGGGGATCAAGATGTCGCCGCCTTGGCGAGGATGCCGACGGCGAGGACGAACATGAGCGGGTAGGCGTCCGTGAACGTCTCGCCGAAGCCCGCCAGCACGGGGTAGCCGACGACCAGGATGGCGACCATCACCACTGCCGACGGGATGAACGTCCAGCGCACGGCTTTGCTGACGAGGTCGTTCACCGCGGCCGTGTCGTTGAGAGCGTGGGCGGCGGCGATGCGTCCGGCATAGGCCGTTCCCACCGCGTAGTGGATGAACAACGCGAGCCCCGCTGTCTTGGCGGCCGCGTAGTAGATGCCGGTCTCCTTCGAGGGCTGGAAGACCGCCAGCAGGAGAATGTCCGCGTTCTGGATGGCAAGGTCGCAGATGCTGCCGGCGAGAAGCGGCAACGAGATCCTGAACCACTGCGGGAAGTGATAGGCGGGCGCGCGTACAGGAATTGCGATCCCGATGCGTCGGCCGAGCAGGACTGTCTGCAGCGTGGTCGCGAACAGGAGCGTTGCGAGCGCGATGGCCATGCCGCTTACGGCATCGTCGGGGAAGCCGAGCACGGACGCCAGCGGGATCAGCACGACGAGCGCAAGCGGGCGCAGGATATAGTGCGGGGTGATGGCTTCGATGGTCCATCCCTGACCGCGGCCGAGACCATCCTGCACGTCGGCGAATGCGAAAATCGGCAGGCACAGGAGTGCGAGGCTCATCGGCAGCGCGTGCGACGGGTCCGCAAAATCGCCACGCAGCCAAAGAACCAGAAACCCGGCAAGCGCTATGGTGCACGACGATACGAGGGCGACGCGGCGACTGCCCGACAGAAGCCCGTAGAACGACGCGTAATCGCCGCTTGCGGTGTATTGCGGCGCGAGGCGCATCGTCGCCGTCGCGAAGCCGAGGCCGCAGAGCCCGCCCAGCACCAGGACGCAGGTCCAGGCGGCGACGAAGATGCCGTACTCGGCCGCGCCCATCCAGCGCGCGAGCACGATCTGGGTCAGGAACAACAGCGCGGCGCTCGCGGCGCGGATGGCGAAGACGCCGACGGCGTCCCAGCTTTCGGCGTGCGTCGTGCGGCTCGTCACGAGCCGGTCGAGCGTGTTACGCAGCAGGCTCGGCGCTTCGCTGCGGGCCTCAATCATCGCTGCGCCTCCGCGGGTCCGCGACCGGCGGCTCGGCATCGGTCAGCCCCCAGATCAGCGCCATCAGGATGAAGAAGTGTCGCCAGTGGTCGGTATCGATCACGAAGCCTTCGAAGACCACGCCGGCAAATGCGACCGTGGCGACGATCAGAGGGCCTTGCAGTGCCGTGCGACGGCGAATGGCGTAGACGCCGGCGGCAAGCGTGCCCGCAACCGAGATCACGTAAAGCAGGCCGCCGATCCAGCCTGCGTTCAGGAACTGGCTCAGGTAGACGTTGTGCGCTTCCTCGCGATGGTAGGTGTCGCGGAAGGTGTGGGTGCCGATGCCGAACGGATGCTCGAGGATCAGTCCGACCGCCTTGGCCTGGCCGCCGAAGCGACCGTCCGGGCCTTCGTCGTAGGACTGGTCGAGACTTGCGCGCTCTTCAAACAGGCCACCGACGGCTTCGAGCTCCAACGCGCCGCCGATGGCGGCGACGAGCGTTGCCGTCCCGAGCGCCGCGACGGCGATGAAGCGGCGATGGTCCACGGCGCGCCGCGTGGTGACGAGCGCCAGCCAGGCGACGAGCAGCAGCGACAGGGCAGTCGATGCCCAGGCGCCGCGCGAAAAGGTGAGCAGGAGGGCGAGCATGAGCGGCAATCCGGCGGCGGCCACGAACGGCGCGTGACGCGGCCGTGCGCGCAGCGCCAGCCAAGCCAGATAGACGATCGCCGGAGCGAGCGCGGCGCCAAGCACGTTCGGATCCTTGAAGGTGCCGCGGGCGCGGCCGTAATTGGTGAAAAGCTCGGTGGCGGACGGGATGATCTGGAAGTAGCCCGCAATGCCGGCTGCGGCGGCGATCAGGCAGCCCGCGACATAGCAGGTCATGATCAGGCGGAAGCGCGGCGCGGGATCGGCTGCGACATAGCCCGCGAGCACGAACGCGCCGAGCGCGAGGAACAGGGTCACGGCCTGATGCGTGACAGCCGTGTCGAAGGTGGTGGAGACCGAGCAGGCCGCAAAACCCAAGGCCACGAACACCAGCCAGAGCGTGAGGTTCAGGATCGAGACGGGGCCGAACCTCGTCACGCCGAGCAACGGCAGGCCGACAATGACGGCGGCCATCATGATGTCGGCGACGGCGGGCTCGGAGAAGACGATCGAACTCGTCGCCATGGCGAGCGCGACGGCGAGCGCGGCAAGCGTGCCGGCCGAGACGGTCCACGCGGGCGTATCACGGCCGCGCCTATTGCGGGGCGCGGTCGATGATCCGCTGATGGCAGGTGTTCCGGTCATGCGCTAGTAAGCGTTCTTGCCGGAGAGGAGGGCGAACGGCGTGGCGGCGATGATGTAGAGATCGAGCAGCAGCGACCAGTTGTCGATGTAGTAGAGGTCGGCCTCGACGCGGCGCTCGATCTTCTCGTGCGTGTCGGTCTCGCCGCGCCAGCCGTTGATCTGGGCCCAGCCGGTGACGCCGGGCTTCACGCGGTGACGGGCAAAGTATTCACCGACGACGGTCTGGTAGAGGTCGGAGTCCGCCTTGGCTTCGGTTGCGTGCGGCCGCGGGCCGACGAGCGACATCTCGCCCTTGATCACGTTCAAGAGCTGCGGCAGCTCGTCGAGGCTCGTCTTGCGGATGAAGCGGCCGACGGGCGTGACGCGCGGATCGTCGCGGGTGACGAGCTTCCGGGCGGAGGCGTCCGACATGTCGGTGTACATGGAGCGGAACTTCAGGACCTCGATCAGCTCGTTGTCGAAGCCGTAACGGCGCTGCTTGAACAGGATGGGGCCTTTGCTGTCGAGGCGGATGGCAAGCGCGACGAGCGCCATGACAGGCGCCGCGAGCAGCAGCAGCAGCGCGCCGAGCAGGCGGTCCTCGATGTTCTTGATGACGCGATCCCAGTCGGTCAGCGGGCGGTCCATGAGCGCCATCATGGGGACGCGGCCGATGTAGGTGTAGGCGTTGGAGCTGAGGCGCAGCTTCGCGTTCAAGGCCGAGATTCGGATGTCGACGGGGAGCGCGAACAGGATCTTGAGGATCTGCATGAGGCGCTGCTCGGCGGCCATCGGCACGGTGACGATCACGAGATCGACACCGGCGCTGCGGCTGTAGTCGGGAAGCTGGTCGATGGTGCCGCGCTTGGGGTAACCGGCGACGCTCTCGGCGGAGCGCTCGTCGCCGCGGTCGTCGAACACGCCGAGGATGGCGAGCTCCTTGTGGTTTCCCGCTTCCAGCGTTGCGATCAGGTGCTCGGCGTCCGGGCCACCGCCGACGATCACCGTGCGGCGGACGAGGCGTCCGGCCTCGGTCAGGTGCGCGAGGATGCGTGCAAGCCCGAAGCGGGCGGCAGCCATTGCGGCAATGGCGGAGACGAGCCAGAGGGTGCCGACCGCAGGTGAGACCGTCGGCAGGCCCATGAGCGTGCCGGCACCGATGGCGAGGCAGAAGACGGTGACCGCGCTGCGCAAGATCTTGCCGACCTGCCGGGCGGGTTGGCGCAGGGCGTGGATCGAGTACGACCAGTTGCGCCTCAGCTCCAGCATCGTTGCGAAAGCGATGGCGGCGGTCCACGCGGCGACGTGCGGAAACGCGGTTGCGTGGTCGTCCAAAAGATGGAAGGCGGCGAGGCCGGTGGCGATCAGGATCATCGCGTCGCCCGCCGAGGTCGCGAACAGCAGCTTCGGGCGCGAGATGTTGCGGCGTTTGTCGCTGAAGATCGCGTCGATCCAGCGGCGTACGGCGTCGAGTGCGGGGGGTGCCCGACGGGGTTCGCGGATCGACTCCGTTGGGTCGTGCGAGATGATGGCCATGGCGGTGGTGTTGCCTGCGCTTAGGGTCTTGAAGGATCGGCGCGCCGCTCGGCTGTTTGCGGCCGTCGCCTGCCAATGCAACGGCCAGGATGGTCTCAAACCTCAAAAAATTCCCTGTGCTGCGAGTGCGTTGTGTTGCTTCCGGGGCGCAACTCGCAGGCTGTGGTTAGCAATAGGTTTCAACGTGTGCCCGATTGGGGCGTGGCTGCTTCGGCCAGGGTCGCCGCGTTCTACCAGCATTGCGGACGGACGGCGTAGGATCGCGGAGGCGGCATCGCAATCGCTGCGTCGTGTCGCGCCGAGGACGCTCGACCGCGGTTGCGGATGACGTACTCTATGCGTCCATCTCGGGAGATCATTCTCTAAAAGGGACCCGCGCATGAGGATTGCCGAGACTCTCGCTGCTGCCGTCGGCAACACGCCGCTGATCAAGCTCAAGCGTGCCTCCGAGGAGACGGGCTGCACGATCCTCGGCAAGGCCGAGTTCATGAACCCGGCGCAGTCGGTCAAGGATCGCGCGGCGCTGTTCCTGATCGAGGACGCGCTGAAACGGGGTGCGGTCACGCGCGGCGGGGTGGTCGTCGAGGGCACGGCCGGCAATACCGGCATCGGGATCGCCGCTATCGCGCGCGTGTTCGGGCTTCGTGCCGTCATCGTCATGCCGAACACGCAATCGGTCGAGAAGAAGGACGCCGTGCGGGCGCTCGGTGCGGAGTTGGTCGAGGTGCCGGCCGTGCCTTATGCGAACCCCAACAACTACGTGCACTACTCGCGCCGCCTGGCCGAGGCGCTGGCATCGACCGAGCCCAATGGAGCAGTGTGGGCCAACCAGTTCGACAACGTGGCCAACCGCGATGGCCATGCGCGGACCACTGCGCGCGAGATCTGGGAGCAGACCGACGGCAAGGTCGACGGGTTCGTCTCGGCGGTCGGTACCGGAGGGACGCTGGCCGGCGTTGCGGCGGGGCTGAGGTCGCAATCGAAGTCGGTCAGGGTTGCGCTCGCCGATCCGCCCGGGGCGGCGCTTTATTCTTTTTACACGACGGGTGAGCTCAAGGCCGAGGGAAGCTCGGTTACCGAAGGCATTGGACAGGGACGCATCACGGCGAACCTCGACGGCTTCGCGCCCGATTTTTCGTTTCGGATCCCGGACGCGGAGTCGGTGCCGATCGTGCATCGGCTCATCGTGGAGGAAGGGCTCTGCCTCGGCGGATCGAGCGGCGTCAATATCGCGGGCGCCATCGCGCTCGCGCGCACGCTCGGGCCCGGGCATGTGATCGTGACGATGCTGTGCGACTACGGTACGCGCTATCAGTCGAAGCTGCTCAACCCGGAATTTCTCAGGTCAAAAGGCCTACCTGTTCCGCATTGGCTCGGCAGCAGAGCGCCGCTGCCGGCTGTGTTCGCGTGACGCGCCAAGGATATTTTCTTTGCATTATCGAGAGTACAGCAATCGGCGCGTCTGGACTCCGGCCTGCGCCGGAGTGACGTTGAGTTTCCGGGATCCCGACATGCTTCCGCATAGCCGCTGTGTTCTCCCGAAACGGAAACGCTCTAAAGCCCGGTCGGAATCAGCTCGGCCGAGGGGCGTTCGGTGGCGAGCCCGCTCGCGAGGGCGGCTTCGAGCGCGCTCGGACCGGCTTTGGCAGCGAGCGCCTCCGGCACCACCCAGGCGCGCCAGGTCCGTGCGGTGTAGGTCTTCTCGCAGGTGAGCGCACCCCGTGCGAGGCGGCATGAGGGATCGGCCTCGATCTTGAGGAACTCGCGGCGATCGTGGCGCAGGATGCGCATGTCGATCGGCTGCACGGTGGCGGCCGGTCCCTGGAGGTCGATGGCGCGGAATGCGCACGCCAGGTGATGGTTGCAGGCTGCGGCGCGCCGGCCGAGCGTGTTGCCGGAGCCAAGCGCCTGCATGCGACGCATGACGATGGCATTGCGATCGACGCCAGCGCCGACCCAGCAGCTCGCGGTGGTGCAGAGCACGGGATCGGCCGTCTTGGGGCCGTAGCGGCGAATGCCGTTGGTGCCCGGCTGCATGACCAGAAGTACGGTGACGCGCGTGGCGGGCATCATGCCGGCAAAGGTCTGCGCCGACGTTGCCGGCGTGTGCGCAACCGGCGGCGCGGCGGGTGCGGGTCTTGCGCCGAGGCCCATCGGACCGCGCTCGTCCTTAAGCTCCCTGAACTTGCGATCCTCCTCACGGCGCAGCAGACGCTCGGTCAGCCGCTGATGCTCCGCTTCACGATCGGCGGCGAGGGCCTGCTGGCGCTCCTCGGCAATGCGCCGCTCGTCCGCCAGCCGCTGGTCCTCCGCCGCGCGCTGCCGCTCGGCCATGAACTGCTCACGGGCGATGCGTTGCCGTTCGGCGAGGCGGCGAGCGTCTGCCGCACGCGTCTCCTCGGCCAGGCGTTCCTGCTCGGCGCGCCGCTCCTCTGCGAGGCGCTGTTCCTCGGCAACCCGCTTTTGTTCGGCGATGCGCCGTTCTTCCGCCTGGCGCTGCTCCTCGGCACGCCGGTGCTCTTCGGCCAGGAACTGCTCCCGCGCGAGGCGTTGGCGTTCCGCGAGCTGGCGTGCTTCGTCGGCGCGCTTCTCCTCGGCAAGACGCTCCTCGTCCGCCAGACGCTCGTCGGCGATCCGCTTCTCTTCGGCGCGACGTGCTTCCTCGGCGCGTGTCCGCTCGGCGATGAATGTCTCGCGCGCCTGACGCTGCTCCTCGGCCAGACGGCGGGCCTTCTCCGCCTGTTCCTCTTCGGCGCGTTCGGCAGCGATGCGCTCGGCCTCGCGCGCCTCCTGCTCGGCGCGGGCTTTCTCGGCAGCCGCCTGACGCTCCTCGGCTTCGCGGCGGGCGCGCTGCAGCATCTCGTTCTCGTAGGTCACGCGCCGCTTTTCGTCCTCGGCCTTGCGGGCCTCCTCGTCCGCTTTGCGCTTGGCTTCGGCGAGGCGCTGTTCCTCCTCCGCCTTGCGTCTGGCGTCGGCTTGGCGGCGCTCTTCATCGCGTTTGGCGGCAGTCTCGGCCATGCGACGCTCCTCGGCCGCGCGCCGGGCTTCTGCCTGTTTGCGCGCTTCTTCCGCCTGGCGTTGGGCCGCTTCGGCGGCGAGGCGCTTTTCCTCGTCGGCCTTGCGTTTTGCTTCGGCCTGCTTGCGGGCGTCCTCGGCCTTGCGCGCGGCTTCGCGCTTGCTGGCCTCGTCGGCCTTACGCCTAGCCTCGGCTTGCGCCTGCTCCTCCTCGGCCTTGCGTTTCGCCTCTTCGGCGGCCTGGCGTTGCGGATCGTGGGCGAGGCGCCGCGGATCGGCGATGATGACCTGCTCTTCCTCCGCTTTGGCTTTGGGCGCATCGGAAGCGGTCTTGACCGCGAACTTCTCGGCAAGCGCGTGGGCGGCGTCCTCGTTCGCGGCCGCCTGGCCCAACCCTGCGAGGGACGCGCATATCACCACCGTCGCGAGCTCAAAGCATCGGCGGATCCTCATGGGCGAACCTGCTTTTCGGAATGAAACGACATCGAAACGCCAAATATGATCGAAGCGGGCGCACTTCAAACCTGGGCGTCATCATTCGCCGCGATTTCGGCAACAAAGCGGACGGAGCCTGTCAGATCGTTCAGAATGCGGGATAAAAAACGTCAAGCAGCGGTATCGGCGAGGAGCGCCGCCACGCCTTCGCGAAAGCTCGGGTAGGCGAGCGTGACGCCGAGATCATCCTTGAGACGCCGGTTCGAGA
>JAFKKW010000157.1 GCA_017304275.1 Hyphomicrobiales bacterium
GAGCCATTGCCACGCCTGCAAGGAGAAGTACGCCTCCCAGCCCTCCGATCGCTGCGCGCTTCAAAGGCGTGTTGAGGTCGAGAAGATCGCCGCGCTTCTTCGGATTGAGCTCCTCGAGCTTGGCGCGAACCGCGGCGGCGTCACGAAGTCTGGTGTCCTCGTCGTTGATGCGCACCGCGCTCTTGATGAGCTGCGACCAGCCTTCCGAGTAGGTGTAGCCGCCGGGATGAGCGTGGGCGAGACCCTTGAAGTGCTTGATCTTATGGTGCTCCCACATCTCGGCATACTCGTACTCGATGACGGTCGGGTTGTTACCCTTGTGCCAGAAGAGACCGAAGAAGTTGCCCGCGCCGTTCTCCTTCTCAGGCTCTGGCGGCGCCGGCCGGTTGGTCTTCTGCCCGGGCAGCAGGCCATCCTCATAGAGCTTCGTCAGCACGAGCTTGGCATCCTCGGTGACTTTGACGCCGTCGATGGTGCCCTTGTCGATGAAGTCGAGATAGGCCCGCGCGAAGCGATCGGAATGGCAGTTCGAGCAGGTGCCGACCCACGCCTCCTTGCGCTCCTCAAACCATGGATGGCCGAGGTTCTCCGCGATCTTCGTCGTCGGCTCGAAGCCCCAGCGCACCTTGCGCACCAGGTTGTGCGAGAACTTGCCCTGATATTCCATATGGCAGAACTGGCAGGTCGGCGCGTTCATGCCGCCCTTGTCCAGCGCGTCGGCAAGCTGCACGTTCCAGTCCCACTTGTCACCGCGCGTCTGATAGACGACGCCGTGCTTCGACAGCATGTAGCCTTCGAATTCGTTGTGATCGACGCCGTTGTGGCAGGTCGAGCAGGCCTGCGGCTTGCGTGCCTCGACGGTCGAGAACTCGTGCCGCGTATGGCAACTGTTGCACGTATTCTGCAGCGTGTGACAGAAGGTGCAGCCCTCGGCGACCTCCCGCTGCTCCATTGCCGCCCAAATCGCCGTCTCGACGTTGGCCTTGTACGAGAGCGCGTGTGACGGACGGCCGGCCGGCCATTGGTCCTGCGGCCACGTGAAGGTATCACGCTCGGATTCACGTTCGGCGAACTGCTTCACGTGGCACTGACCACACGCGGCGGCGTCGGGCATGCGAAGCTCGGTCTTGTGCTGGCCATGATCACTGCCGACGCCGATATGGCAATCGATGCAGCCAACCTCCTTCAAGGGCTCGCCCTCCTTGAGCACACCCATGGAGCGCAGGTTGCTCTCCACCTCGGTGATCATCTCCTTCTTGTAGGCACGCGAATCCGTGTCCGGCAGGTTGCGGATCTCATCCAGGTTGCCGTGCACGCTCTTCTGCCAACTGTGCACCCAGCCCGGCGTGATGTTTGTATGGCACTCGACGCACTGCGCGCGCGTTGCATCCACGTCGACGGCTTCCGGCGGCGTGTAGAAGTCGCGCGGATTGAGGTATTTCGTGATCGGGATCGGCTCCCAGAACTCCGCGAACGATCCCTCGCCCGCGCCGTGGGCGGGATCGTTGTAGCGCTTGACGAGCGCATCGTAGAGCTCCTTGGGGGAAGCGTTCTTGTCGATGTTCAACGCCTTGTAGGTTTCGTCCGGCACATCGGCGCGGGCTCCTACGTTGCTAAGTCCGACCAAGCCGATCGCACCCGCTGCGAGCGCCAGAGCACCATAGGCCGCGCGTCTCAAGCCGTTGACGAGTTCCGTCATGTCACTCCCCTTCCGTCCGATGGGAGACTCCCCGATGGGATCGTTCTAGTCGGATTGAGAAGGCGCAAAAGCACCACGGGATCGCTGCCGTTTGGTACCAGTTCGCCGATCCCTGCCCGTCAAGGCAGGCCGTTCGCAGCCGCACAATCGCAGCGCGGAAGCCCTCGCGAGGCGCCGGGATTCAAAGGGATACGCGCTTCTGCGCATCGATCGAACGGTGCAGATCCGGGGCCGAAGCGGCGCCTGCGGACCGAGCATGATGCGCATCGCAAAAAAGCGGAGCGCGCGGTGCCGGATGTTGATAGCCCCACCCTGGGGCGTCGGCGACCGTTGGCTGAAACTCTAGGGGCCAAGCGGCCGCAAAACGCGCCGCAAACAAAAAAAGAGGAGCCTTGCAGGCTCCTCTAAGGTTTGCGCGAGAAGATCGTGAGATGCCTTTTTAAAACGAGATCATGGCGCCCGCGGCGACGACATCGATATCGTCAAGGCCGGTGATGGCCGCCGGTCCATTCTCGAAGCTCGCATCGTAGTTCTTGTAGGTCAGCCACAGCGACATGGCCGCCGCGTCGATCTCCTGCACGACACCGAGTCCCCACTGCGTGAGGTTGCTGCCCGTGACGCCAAAGCTGCTGAGATCGGGATGGTACATGTCATTGCGCTCGGAATACTCGCCGTAGAGCACGGTCGCGCCAAGCGGAGTCCACTTCTGGCGAATACCGGCCTTCACGTACCACACGTCGCCGCTGGGCTGCGCATCCGTGAGGGCCTGCGTCGCCAGAATGTTGTCGTTGTCCTCCTTGCCATAGGCACCGTACAGGAAGAGGCCCGACTGCACGTGCTGCAGGTAAGCGCCAATCTGGAAATAGCTGGCGTCACGCTTTACGACGTTGCTGAGGCCCGTCACCGTATTGAAGCCGGTGTAGTCCCCTTCGTCGCCGTTCCAATTGTACGAGGCAACGGCCGCGAAATTGAATCCGCCGTGTGTACCCGCATACCGCACCACGACATCCCAGAAGTCGTCCTCGCCCCAGGTTGCGGACGCCGAGAAGCCGGCGAACGTCGGAGAATCGTAACGGATGCCGTTGGTCGGAATCGGATTGCAGTTACCGCCCGTCGGCAGCGAGGTCGAGCCGCACCACATGGCGGCGCCGAGCGGGAATCCGACGTTCGGCACCAGCGTCGGCAATCCGAAATCGCCGTCCAGAAGAAGCTCGTGGCCGTTCTTGGAGAGCGCGATGCCGAGGCCGTTGAGTGGCGTCCAGTTCGCCTGCAGCAGCGACCCCGAGCCGTCGATCAGCATGGCCGCATGCTCCGACGCCTGCGGAATGTGGCCGACCATGACCTGCCCCAGGCTCTTGCTCTTCAGGAACCAGTAGGAATAGAGCGGCTTTACGGTGTTGCTCTGCAACGTGTCGTCGCTCGTGATGCCGTAGGCGTAGGGGCCTCTGTCGCGCCATGCCGGATTGCCGACCGTAATCGGATCCGAGTTCATGCTTTCGAGATGCAGCACGTAACCCGCCATGACATCCGGGGTAATCTGCGCGCTTCCCGAGAATTTGACATGCGAGCCGATGGTGGAACCGATATCCGTGACGTAGACATCGTCCACCGCGCCATTGTCGAAATACATAAGCTGCTGGCTGACCCAGCCGCTGATGGTCAGCGAAACCTTCCGGTTCCCTTTCCGCGCGGTCGTTGCTTCGAGCTCGGCAACCCGCTCTTCGAGATCGGCGCAGCAATCTCCGCCGAGATCGGCAGCGCCGGCCGCATCTGCCAGGGCGTATCCCGACAGCATGCCGCAGATGACAAACGCTCCCGTCTTATTTCCGAATTTCATAAACGTTTCTCCCCATGAAGCGAACTTGGGCGATTACTTCCGACGACGCCACCCGAAATAGGAATTAGCAGCGTCACCCCCAACACCGTCGTATCACACACGGACATCAACGCACCCTCGAAACCATAACTAGACCGATTAAGAGAGGTCGCCTGTCTACATTTCGTCACATAAATTGATCCATCAAATAGCATTGCCGATAACCGTCGAATGAGTGAGGCGAGATTTATAAATTCAGCGAATGAAATCCATAGCCGTCGTGAATATGTGTGCGCGCCTCGGTAAAAATTCAGATGCGCGCGATTCGCGCGGACTACCGAGCCTTCTCGCCAAGTCGCGCGGCATACTGGTCGCTGGTCAGCAACCCCGAAAGATCGGCCCCGCCTGCCAAGCTTACTTTGGCGATCCAAGCAGTCCCATAACAGTCCTCGTTGAGGAGCCCCGCCGATTGTTTAAGAAGCGAATTGATTTCCACGATCTCTCCGGAAACGGGAGCAATAAGTTCGGAAACCACCTTGTTTGATTCCACCGCCCCGAACGGTTCGCCCATTTCAATCGCGTCACCGACGCGAGGCATATCGACGAAAATGATCTTTCCAAGCTGTTTCTGTGCAAAATCGGAAATTCCCACCAGCACCAAATCGGAGCGCTCGCTGGGCCGCATCCAAAGATGGCCGATATGGAAACGCAGATCGTCAGGAATACTGCAGGACATTTACGTCTCTTCTTCCATTGGCGAGAGGTTTATGGGTGGCTTGGCCGAGTGCGTCTTCAACTGCTTCGAGAATGCCTTCAGATATCGTCGGGTGCGCATGAACGGTTGCGAATACCTCGCTCGCCTTGCCGTTCCGCTGAAGCACGAGCGCGCCTTCGTGCACCATTTCGGATGCATGAGCCCCGATGAGGTGCAGTCCGATGAGCTCACCCGTTCCCTTGTCGACGACGACCTTTGCAAATCCTGATATCTCCCCCAGCGCGTGCGCGCGTCCGAGCCCGCGCAGGTCGAACTTGCCGCTCGCCACATCTATGCCGTCCGCGAGCGCCTCCTCCTCGGTACGACCGACCCAGGCAATCTCCGGATGCGTGAACACCGCGACCGGAATCGCACGATCGTAGAGAAGCGAGAAATCGCGCCGAAGCGCGTGATCCACGGCGAGCTTTGCCTGTGCGGACGCTGCGTGAGCCAAACCCGAGCGGCCATTCACGTCGCCCGCGGCATAGATGCGGGGAACGCTGCTCCTCAGCACCTCGTCGACGACGATCTCACCCCACTCGTTGGTCCGGACGCCGGCGTTCTCCAGGCCGAGATGCGCCGTATTCGCCTGGCGACCGATCGCAACCAGTGCCCGTTCCGCCGAGCAAGCGATCCTGTTGTCCGCGTAAGCGCTGACCCCACGTGCGGTGTGGACGATCGACGCGGCGCGACACTTCAATCTCACGTCGATGTCGCGCTTACGCATCTCGCGAAGAAGGAGAGCGGACACATCCTTATCCGCGCACGACATCAGTCGGGGTCCGCTTGCAAGAACCGTGACCTCCACGCCCAGACTGTTCAGGATGAAGGCGAACTCACATGCGATGATCCCCGATCCCACGATCATCAGGGAGCGCGGCAGGCTGTCCCACATGAGCAGATCGTCCGACGTGCCGATCGTCTCGCCATCGACATTGAATTGCGCAGGGGCAACAGGCGATGAGCCCGTGCAGATCAGGACGGTATCGGGTCGCAGAATCTCCTCGCCTACACGCACCGTTTCCGGATCGATAAGACGTCCGTAACCGCGCAGGCAGGTCACATTGCGATCCTGCATCAACCGCTCGATTCCCTCTCCGAGCATTGCGATGACGGCCGCGGAGCGGCGATTGATCGCCGCCCAATCGCCACCGACGCTGCCGGAGACCTGAAGCCCGAAATCCCCAGCCCGCTTTACCTTCTCGAGCAGGCCACAGCTCTCAACGAGCACCTTG
>JAFKKW010000158.1 GCA_017304275.1 Hyphomicrobiales bacterium
GTCGTAGCCGGTCACGTTCTTCATCACGCGCCCGCCGGACTTGAAGATCTCCGCGCGCCCGTTGACGCCGCGCACCCCTAGGAGATAATCGCGCGCCGCTCCCGCCGCGATGCGCCGCGAGCCCGATAGGTTCGCCGCGAACACCGCCCCGATGGTCTGCAGCCCCGCACTGGTCCCGAGCGCGAGGCCGAGATCGATCGGCTCGAACGGCAGCATCTGCCCGCGCGACGCAAGCTCCACCTCGATCTGCGACAGCGGCGTGCCCGCGCGTGCGCTCATCACGAGCTCGGCGGGCTCATAGAGCGAGATGCCGCGCATGGCGCCCGTCGTGAGCGCCACCGGCGCCATCACCGGCCGCCCGACGCCGCGCTTCGAGCCCGCGCCCAGGATCTCGACCGGGATCGCACGCTCGGCGAGCGCCGCCATCATGCTCTTCAACTCCCACTCCGTAGCGGGCCGCGTGACGTCGTTCATTCGCACTCCTTCCCTCCCGCCTTATGGGGGAGGGTCAGGGGGTTGGGGGAACGCCGGGTTGTACTTGGCTCTCTCATCATGCGGCCTCGGCATCGGCGCGCGCCGCTGCAGCGGCGGCCTCCGCGGCGCTCCGCGCCATGGCCGCCTCGACGGCATCCAGCGGAAACACCTTGCCCCGATTCAGAAGCCACGCCGGATCGAACACCGACTTGATGCGAAGCTGCACCGCGAGATCGTCGTCGCTGAACTGGGCCGACATGAGGTCGCGCTTCTCGATGCCGACGCCGTGCTCGCCGCTGAGGCAGCCGCCGACCGACACGCAGAGTTTTAGGATCTCCGCACCTGCCGCCTCGGCCTTTTCCGTCTCGCCGGGCGCGTTGGCGTCGTACATGACCAGCGGATGCAAGTTGCCGTCTCCGGCATGGAAGATGTTGGCCACGCGCAACCCATAGCGGCTGCAGATCTCCGCGATCTGCTCCAGCACATGCGGCAGATGCGCGAGCGGAATGGTGCCGTCCATGCAATAATAGTCCGCGATCCGGCCGATGGCGCCGAACGCCGACTTGCGCCCCTTCCAGATCTTCGCACTCTGCTCTTCCGACCCGCTGACGACCAGCGCCATCGGATTGAGCTCGTGCGCGATCGAGGCGATGTAGGCCAGCCGGTCGGCGATCTCCTGCTCCGATCCTTCGACCTCGATGATGAGAAGCGCTTCCACGTTGGTCGGATAGCCGGCCTTGGCGAAAGCTTCGCACACCTCGATCGCCGGCTTGTCCATGAACTCGATCGCCACCGGGATGATGCCGGATGCGATGATGCGCGCCACGCAGATGCCGGCCTTCGCGGACGACTCGAAGCCGATCATCATCGGCCGCGCGCCTTCCGCCGCGCGCAGGATGCGCACCGTCGCCTCGGTGACGATTCCGAACTGGCCTTCCGAGCCGACGATCAGCGCCAAGAGATCGTAGCCCTCCGCGTCGAGATGCGTTCCGCCGATCTCGATGATCTCGCCGTCGATCGTCACCAGCTTGACGCCGAGCACGTTGTTCGTCGTCACGCCGTACTTGAGACAATGCGCGCCGCCCGAGTTCATGGCCAGGTTGCCCGCCAGCGTGCACGCGAGCTGGCTCGACGGATCCGGCGCATAGAAGAAGCCTTCGGGCTCGACGGCGCCGGAGATCGCGAGGTTCGTGATGCCCGCCTCGACGCGGGCGAAGCGGTTGTCGAAATCGATCTCGAGCACGCGGTTCATGCGCGAGACGCCGACCACGATGGCATCCTCGAGCGGCAGCGCGCCGCCGCAGAGCGACGTCCCGGCCCCGCGCGGAACGATGGGGATTCCGTTCTCCTTCGCGTACTTGAGCACGCCCGCCACGGCTTCCGTGGACGTCGGCAGCACGACCGCGAGCGGCATCCTGCGGTATGCCGTGAGCGCATCCGTCTCAAACGCCCGCCGCCCGTCCTCGTCCGAGATCACGCCGTCGGCGCCGCAGATCGCGATCAGGTCGCGCACGATCTGGTCGCGCCGCGCGACGGTCTCGAGGTCGGGGTTGGGCAGCACGATCGACGACATCCTGCGATCCTCTCGGGGAGACCCTGAAAACAGCCGGCCCGCTGGCGACGTACATAGACGAAGGGCGGCCGGAACGCGACCGGGAAGCGGCCGAAACACACCGTTTGAGCGCCGCCCTTGTCGTCCCTAGGAGATAGGAGCAAGAGTCTCGCATGACGAGCGGAAAGCGGCAACATTGAAGCGGTTGTCGCTGATTCGGTCGGAGTTGCGCCCGCGTCATAGACCGGTGGCGAATTCCACCACCAGCGGATAGGCTTAGACGTCGCCGCGAAACCTATGAGCGCACCTTGAAGCCACGCGTCGGGCTCTTCGTCACCTGTCTGGTCGACCTCATGCGGCCCTCGGTCGGACTTGCGGCCGCGCACCTGATCGAACATGCAGGCTGTACCGTGGTCGTGCCGCGAAGCCAGACCTGTTGCGGCCAGCCGGCCTACAACGCAGGCGCGTCCGGCACCGCCCGCGACCTCGCCCTGCAGACCATGAAAAGCTTCGACGGCTGCGATTTCGTCGTCGCGCCCTCGGGGTCCTGCGCGGCCATGCTGCGCGTGCACTATCCTGCCCTGTTCAAGGGCCGCGGCGACATCGAGTTCGAGATGAAGGCCTTCGCCGAGCGCGTGCACGAGCTGACGGCCTTTCTCGTCAACGTCCGCCATGCGACGGGGTCCGATGCCAGGTTCGAAGGCCGTGTCGTGCACCACGACGCCTGCTCCGGCCTGCGCGAGCTCGGCATCCGCAGCGAACCCCGGCGCCTGCTCGCCGCCGTCGACGGCCTGGAGCTGGTCGACGCGCCTGAGGTCACGCCCTGTTGCGGCTTCGGCGGCCTGTTCTCCGTGAAATACCCGGCGATCTCCACCGCCGTCGCCGACCGCAAGATCGAGGACCTGAGGGCGCCCGCACCCGACCTCGTGACCGGCGGCGACCTCGGCTGCCTGATGAACCTTGCCGGACGGCTCAAGCGCACCGGCACCGCGCTCCCGTGCCGTCATGTGGCCGAGGTGCTGGCGGGCGCGCTCGACGAGCCTCCCATCGGATGGGCCAACGCGAGCGCGCCACCATGATCCCGACCACGGACGCGTTCAAGACCGGGACCGAGCACGCCCTTGCCGATGCGAAGCTCGCGACGGCCCTCCGCGGCCTTCCCGGTGGGCTCGTCGCCCAGCGCACCGCCGCCAAGGGCCGCGTGCCCGAGTTCGAGGCGCTGCGCAATGCGGCGCGAGACATCCGCGACCACACGCTGGCGCACCTCGACCTCTATCTCGAAGCCTTCGCGGCCAAGGCCGAAGCCGCCGGCAGCCGCGTTCACTGGGCAGCAGACGCCGCGGAAGCACGCACCATCATCGCGCACCTCGTCCTCGAGCGCGGCGCGCGCCGCATCGCCAAGGGCAAGTCCATGGTCTCCGAGGAGATCGCCCTCAACCCGTTTCTCGAAAAGCTCGGCCTCGAGATTTTCGAAAGCGACCTCGGCGAATATCTGCTGCAGATCCGCGGCGAGACGCCGAGCCACATCATCGCCCCCGCCATCCACCTCAGCCAGGATCAGGTCGAAGCCGACTTCCGCCGCGAGCACAGCCACCTCGACGCCAACCGCAACCTCGAAACGCCGGAATTGCTGGTTGCCGAGGCGCGTGCCGTCCTGCGCGAACGTTTTCTCGCCGCCGACATCGGCATCACGGGCGCGAATTTTCTCGTCGCCGAGACCGGCTCCGCCGTCATCGTCACCAACGAAGGCAACGGCGATCTCTCGTCCCAACTGCCGCGCACGCACATCGTCCTTGCCTCCATCGACAAGGTGGTGCCGACGCTGGCCGATCTCGCAACCTTGCTGCGCGTGCTGGCCCGCTCTGCCACCGGCCAGGACATGACCGCCTACACGAGCCTCCTGACCGGTCCCAAAGCGCCCGGCGACCCGGACGGCCCGGCCGAGTGCCACATCGTCATCGTCGACAACGGCCGCACGGAGATGCTGAAAGCCGGCCTCGGCGAGGCATTGCGATGCATTCGCTGCGGCGCCTGCCTCAATCATTGCCCGATCTACAACGCCGTCGGCGGCCACGCCTACGGATGGGTCTACGCCGGGCCCATCGGCGCCGTGGTGACCCCCGCGTTTCTCGGCATCGACGCGGCGCGCGACCTTCCCGCCGCTTCGACCTTCTGCGGAAAATGCGAGGAGGTCTGTCCCGTCAGGATCCCGATCACACGGCTACTGCGCGACTGGCGCGTCAAAAGCCTGGCATCCGGCGCCGGCCGCTGGGAGCGCGCAGGCCTCAGCGCGTGGGCCTTCTTCGCCCGACGCCCGCGCCTCTACCACCTCGCGGCACGCCTCGGCATGGCCGCACTCGGGGCGGCCGGCCGCGCACGCGGCAGCTTCCGCTGGCTGCCGTTCGGCCGCGGCTGGACGGCGAGCCGCGATCTCCCGGCGCCGCAGGGTGATACGTTCCAGCAGCTCTGGGCCCGGCGCGAACGGAGCAAACCCCGATGAGCCGCGCGACACTGATCGCCCGTGTGAAGGCAGCGATAGGCGCACGCACCGGCGCGCAGGCGACGCGCGCACGCGCGGTGGCCGAGCGCCTCGCGCATCCGCCGCGCCATCCTCGGCCGGCGTTCGCCCATCTGAACGCAAGAGAGGGCGAGACCCGCCTCACCCAATGCCTGGAGAGCCAGGGCGCGACGGTCGTCGCGGTGGACGCTCCTGCCCGTATTCCCGCCGCCGTCGAAGCCATCCTGGAGCGGACGGGCGCTTCTTCCTTCCCCCTCGTGATCGGCGACGACGAGCGCCTCGCCGCGCTCCCCTGGGCGCAAGCCGTCGCGCCGTCACGATGGACCCCGGATCAAACCCTCGGCGACGGCACGGCCGCGCTGACGCACGCCTGGGGCGCCGCCGCCGAAACGGGAACGCTGATCATGGTATCGGGTGCGGCGAGCCCGGCGTCGCTCGCTTTTCTGCCCGAGCTGCACATCGTGGCCCTGGCACGCGACACCATCGCCGCATCGTTCGAGGAGGCCTTTGCGCGGCTGAGCACCGACGTCGGATCGCACCGCTTTGCCCGCGCGGTCAACCTGATCTCGAGCCCGTCACGCACCAGCGATATCGGCGGACGCAGCGTCCGCGGCGCCCACGGCCCGCGTTGCGCTGGGCCGTCCCACGCGAATCGCCAGTTCGGTGTAGCTGATGGTTTGGCCGTAAGGGATCGTCGCGAGCGTCTCCCAGACATGCCGCTGGAAGGACGTGCCAGCCGGCGCGAGCCGCAAATCGAACACTCGGCGCCGCCGGGCGAAATACTCGGCGAGCTGCCCGCGCGCCGCCTCGATCAGCGGGTGCGTCCCCTCATGCCAGTCGCCGGTGCGTGGTACCGCGTGCCGCGGCGCGTGGAACTCGATCGCGTGGATGCCGGCGTCTGACGCCGCGACCAGGAGCGGACCGACGGGGCTCTCGACGGACGACGTATAGACGGTC
>JAFKKW010000159.1 GCA_017304275.1 Hyphomicrobiales bacterium
CCGAGTTGCCCGTCTCGCCGCGGTCGCGATCGCCGTCACGGCGGTATTTTCCGCGCCCCGTTACGCGCTCGCCGAGGATGCCGTCGTTGCCAAGATCGATGGCCAGGAGATCAGGGAGTCGGATCTCAAGCTGGCGGAAGCCGAGGTCGGTCCCGAAATCGCGAGCCTGCCGCCGGACAAGCGCCGCCGCATCCTGGTCGAGTACCTGATCGAGATGCAACTGTTCGCGGATGCCGCGGACGGGGAGAAGCTCACGAGCGGGCCGGATTTCGAGAAGCGGAAGGCCTATTGGACGACGCGGGCCAAGCGCGACGCCTACTACGAGTCCTCCATCAAGGGTTCGATCAGCGATGCGCTCGTGCGCGGCATCTATGACGACAAAGTCAAGATGATCCCTCGCGAGGAAGAAGTCGACGCGCGCCATATCCTGGTCGAGACCGAGGTCACGGCGAACGAGGTCTATGACAAGATCGGCAAGGGCGAGGATTTCACCAAGCTCGCGGTCGAGTTCTCGCAGGATCCGGGTTCCAAGGCCGACGGCGGCAAGCTCGGCTATTTCACCAAGGGGCAGATGGTGAAGGAGTTCGAGGACGCTGCCTTCGCGCTCAAGAAGGGCGAGGTGTCGAAGCTGGTCAAGAGCAAGTTCGGATGGCACGTCATCAAGGTCGAGGATCGCCGCGAGAAGCCGTTGCCGACGTACGACGAGGTCAAGGACCAGATCGTCAACAGCATGGTGCAGCAGAAGGGACAGCAGGCGGCCACCGACCTGCGCGGCAAGGCGAAGATCGAGTACCTCGATGTCGCCATGGCGGAGGAGGTCCGCAAGGAGACCGCGATGGCGGCAGCCAAAAAGAAGCTCATGGAAGAGCAGATGGGCGAGCAGATCAGACAGAAGATCGAAGAGACCGAAAAGAACAAGGACTAGGACCGGCGCTGGCGCGTGCGCGTGCGGAGTGCTATGCCGCGGGCGCGCCAGTCCAGGAAGCCGGTATGTCCAGTCAACTCGCCTTGCTCATCGCCATCCTTTCGGAGGTGGCTGCCACCTCCGCGCTCAAAGCCTCGGATGGATTCAGGAACCTCGTCCCCTCGGCCATCGTCGTCATCGGATACGGGGCGGCCTTCTATTTCCTTTCGCTTGCGCTCCGGTCCATTCCGATGGGGGTGGCGTATGCCATCTGGTCCGGGATCGGGATCGTGCTGATCTCGGTCGCGGGCTTCCTGGTCTACGAGCAGAAGCTCGACCTGGCGGCTTTAGCCGGTATTGCGCTCATCATCGCCGGCGTGTTCGTTCTGCAGGTTCTTTCGGGGACGGCGGGGAGCTGATCCCAACTTTCGTCAGCGACAGGTTTCATTCCGCATTCCTCCTTCCGGAGCTTTCCAATGGGCAAGATCGCGTCCCGCTCGCCGTTCGCACCCGATGAAATCGTCCAACTGCCGCCGATCGAGGGCGTGCGGTTCGCGACCGCGGAGGCGGGCATCCGCTATCGTGGGCGTACGGACCTGATGGTCGCGACGTTCGATCCCGGGACAACGGTGGCGGGTGTCTTCACGCAATCGAAGACGGCCTCGGCTCCCGTGCTCGCCTGCCGCAAGCATCTCAAGAAAGAGACGGCGCAGCTGCTGATCGTCAACTCCGGCAACGCCAACGCCTTCACCGGCAAGCGTGGCCGCGATGCCGTCGACCTTACGGTCGATGCGGGCGCCAAGGCGGCCGACTGCGCGCGCCATGACGTGTTCGTCGCCTCGACGGGCGTGATCGGCGAGCCGCTTGAGGCGGAGAAATTCGCGCATCTCATCGACGGGATGGTCAAGAATGCCGAGCCGGACGCCTTCGAGGCGGCGGCACGCGCCATCATGACCACCGATACCTATCCCAAGGTTGCGTCGCGCCGCGCGCTGATCGGTGACGTCGAGGTGACGATCAACGGTTTCTGCAAGGGCGCGGGCATGATCGCGCCGGACATGGCGACGATGCTCTGTTTCATCTTCACGGACGCCGCCATTGCCGCCAAACCGCTGCAGGCGCTGCTCTCCGCGCACGTCGAGACGACGTTCAACGCCATGACGGTCGACGGCGATACCTCGACCAGCGACACCTGCCTCGTGTTCGCGACGGGGACGGCGGCTGCGCGCGGCCAGGAGCCCGTGACGAAGACCGGATCGAAGAAGCTCAAGGCGTTCTCGGCGGCGCTGCACAACCTGATGCAGGATCTCGCCGTCCAGGTGGCGAAGGACGGAGAAGGACTGTCGAAGTTCGTCACGTTCATCGTCGAGGGCGCGGAGAGCGCCAAGGCAGCCCGGAAGATCGCGCTCGCGTGCGCAAACTCGCCGATCCTCAAGACGGCGATCGCGGGCGAGGACCCCAACTGGGGCCGGGTCGTGATGGCGGTCGGAAAATCGGGCGAGGCCGCCGACCGCGACAAGCTTTCGATCTGGTTCGGGGATCTCTGTGTGGCGCGGGAGGGCGAGCGCGCGGCAGAATATGACGAGGCGACCGCCGCGGCCTACATGAAGAACCGTGAGATCGTGATCCGCATCGATGTCGGCGTGGGAGACGCGTCGGGGCACGTGTGGACGTGCGACCTCACGCATGACTATGTGTCGATCAATGCTGATTATCGCAGTTGATGCCGGATCTCTTGCAGGTCGGCAAATCATGACGTTGCCGGCCTTCCCCTGGACAGTGCGTCAAGCACACCCAAGGTGTTATTGGGCCGAGGTCGGATGCGTGAATTGAGCGCTTACCGAGAATCCGCTTGGAGGTAATCGTGACACCCGATTTCTGGATCGAACGTTGGCAGAAGGGCGAGATCGGCTTTCATCAAGCCTCCGGTAACGATCTTCTGCCGGCCCACTGGCCGGTGCTGGGGAGCGCGCCCGACAGCACCATCCTCGTGCCGTTGTGCGGGAAGAGCCTGGATATGGCCTGGCTTGCGGCCCAGTCGCATCGCGTCGTCGGGGTCGAGCTGTCGCCGCTGGCGGTCGACGATTTCTTCCGTGAGCAGGGCGTCGAAGCCGAGACGCGCACGGTCGGGCCGTTCATGGTGCGCACGGCGGGGCCGATCACGATCTGGTGCGGCGATATCTTCGACCTGCCGGGTGAGGCGGTCAAAGATGTTGCGGCGGTCTATGACCGTGCGGCTCTGGTCGCGTTTCCATCCCGCCTGCAGACCCGGTATGCGAAGACGCTCGAGACCTTGGTGCCGTCGGCGCCCGTTCTCCTGATCTCGCTTTCCTACCCCGACGGCCAGATCGCGGGACCGCCGTTCTCGACACCGCTGATGCAGGTAACGGAGCTGTTCGGTGCGCGCTACAACATCGGCATTTGCGAAACGCGCGATGGTCTTGCGCAGAGCCCGAACCTGCGGGAGCGAGGCGTCACCGCGCTCGATGAAGCGGTATATGTGCTGAGACCGAAGATCACGTAAGCGGCGGGATGGAGCGGATCGCATCGTAGACGAGCCGCAGGTCGGCGGCGGTGGTGCAGTAGGGCGGCATCACATAGACGGTGTTGCCGAGCGGGCGCAGCAGCACCTCGTTCGCGAGAAAGTGCGCGCGCAGGAGCGGTCCAGCCTGGGCCAGATAACCGCTATCGGCAACCTTCAGGTCGAGCGCCGCGATGGTGCCGAGGCGGCGCCGGTTCTCGAAGCGCGGGTCGTCCGCCAAAGCCGCGAGGCCCGCCTCCTGCAAGGCGGCGAGCTTCGCGATGCGGTCCAGCACCGGCTCGGTTTCCCAGATGGTGAGGTTGGCGAGGGCGGCCGCGCAGCAGACGGGATTGGCCGTGAAGCTCGACGAATGGAAGAACGTGCGCGAGCGGTCTTCCGAGACATGGGCTTCGAAAATGCGCGATGTGGCGAGGGTTGCGGCGAGCGGCAGCGATCCGCCCGTGAGGCCCTTGGCGAGGCAGAGGATGTCGGGTGTGATCCTGGCCTGCTCGCACGCGAACATCGTGCCGGTGCGGCCCCAGCCGGTCATCACCTCGTCGGCGATGAACAGTGCGCCGTGGCGTTCGCAGATGCGCTTCATCTCGGACAACGTCTCGGCGCCGTAGATCAGCATGCCTCCGGCACCCGCGATCAGTGGCTCGACAATGAATGCGGCGAGCGGGGCTTCGCGGCAGGCTCTCTCGAGCGCGTCGAGCGTTTGCTGCTCGCGTCCGGCATGCGGGAACGGGATGCGCACGACGTCGAACAGCAGCGGCTCATAGGCCGCGTTGAACACGCCGCGGCTGCCGGCCGACATGGTGCCGATGGTGTCGCCGTGGTAGCCGTGCTCGAGGGCGGCGATGCGTGTGCGGGGTGCGCCGATGTTGCGCCAGTAGCCGAGCGCCATCTTGAGCGCCACCTCGACCGCCGTCGAGCCGCTGTCGGAATAGAAGACGTGGGCGAGGCCGCGCGGCGCGAAATGAATGAGCTTGTCGGCGAGCTTCTCGGCGGGCTCGTGCGTGAAGCCGGCGAAGATCACCTGATCCAGCTTGTCGATCTGCTCGTGGATGGCGGAGGTGATCGCCGGGTGCCGGTGGCCGTGGGTCACGACCCACCATGACGAGATCGCGTCCAGGATGCGGCGGTTGTCGCTGGTTTCGAGCCAGGCGCCCTTGCCGCGCGCGATCCTGGTCGGCGCGGGTTCGACGGCGTGCTGGGTGAAGGGGTGCCAGACGATGTTGCGTGCCATCAGCGGAAGTCCTCGGCGCGGAAGTGAGCGGCGAAGGCGTCGGCCAGCCTGGCAGGCGTCAGCGTCTCGATGAGCGGGAGCCGGCCGAGGCGGCGTACGTTGCCCATCTCGGCGATGGTGCGCTCGGTGTCGGCGATCTCCTCGCCGACGAAGGCGACGCCGAGAATCGGAATGTTGCGGCCGTTCAAGGCCTCGATGGAGAGCAGGCTGTGGTTGATGGTGCCGAGCGCGGTGCGGGCAACCAGCACGACGGGCAGCCGCCACGACGCGAAGAGGTCGATCATCAGCGCCTGGCGGTTGATGGGCACCATAAGGCCGCCCGCGCCTTCGACGACGAGCGGGCCTTCGACCTTGGGAAGCGCAAGTTTGGAGAGACTGATCTCGATGCCTTCGGCCTCGGCGGCGCGATGGGGCGAAGCGGGCATCTGCAGGCGGTAGGCTTCCGGAAGGATACGGTTCGGTGGCAGGGCGGAGAGGGCTTCTACGCGCTCTCTGTCGCCGCCCTCGGCAAGGCCGCACTGGATCGGTTTCCAGTAGGTCGCCTGCAGCGCGCCCGCGAGGGCGGCCGAGAAGACCGTCTTGCCGACGCCGGTATCCGTGCCAGTGACGATGAGACCCTGGGTCATGGGCGCGGCCTCTTCACCTCTCCCATAGGGAGAGGTCGGCGCGCGACAGCGTGCCGGGTGAGGGGTTGCGTCGTCAGCAGGATGCGCGCTGCGCGCGCGCCCTCACCCACGCAGCGTCGCTGCGCGACCTCTCCCCATCGGGGAGAGGTGAAGAGGGTGCCGACCGCTCGG
>JAFKKW010000160.1 GCA_017304275.1 Hyphomicrobiales bacterium
AAAGGCGTGAGGGCGGAAACGGCCCGACCGCGATGCGCCAGGGATGCGTCAGAAATCCTTTAAAACATGGATTTTTGAGCCTTATGCAACACAGTAGCATCAGGCCATCTGATAGAATGAAACTGAAAATACGATTGGTATCCGGGTGGCACGGTCCCTAACTATGCAACGTGCGCTGGCGTGCTTCGCCACGCACTTTCAAAGGAGGAACTACCCATGAAGACCTGGATGAAGCCCGCGGTTCGCGAGCAGGAAGTTGGCCTCGAGGTCACGTCCTACCTGCCGGCCGAGATCGATCTCGTCTAAATCGAGGTCACCTTTCGGTCTTTGGCGCGGCGGCCGCATCTTGCGGCCGTCGCGCTTCTTGTCTGGGCCTATGACGCGTCGGAAGGCCGTTTACGGACGGTTGATTCCCCGTAGACGATGTTATGAAAGGAATGCTGATCGCTCCGTCGCGATGAGGCATACTTCGCTGCTGTTTCCTCGTACGCCCTGGTCCCTGTCTCATGCTCATTCGCGACGCGCTTCCGAGCGACGAACCGTCCTGGCGCAAACTCTGGGCCGGATATGTGGCCTTCTATGAGGCGGATGTACCGGAGGACGTCACCCTCAAGACCTGGGAGCGCCTTATCCGTCGACAGGACGGCCTTTTTTGCCGGGTCGCCGAGACCGGCGGCGACGTCTGCGGCTTCACCCTTTCGGTCCTGCACGCCGGCACCTGGACCGCGGCGCCGATCTGCTATCTCGAAGACCTGTTCGTGGCGCCGGAGCAGCGTGGACGGGGGATCGGGGAGGCGCTGATCCGGGACTTGGTCGGAATGGCCAAGAGCAGCGGGTGGTCGCGGCTCTACTGGCATACGCAAGCCGGCAACACGGCCGCGCGCAGCGTTTACGATCGCTTCACCAAGGCCGACGATTTCGTCCGCTATCGGCTCTTCTTTTAGGGCCTCCTCCACGTCGCCCGCCTAAACGGTATGGCGCTTGCTTCGGTCTCCGGCGAACCGCCGCACCGTGCCGCTTCGGCACGGCTCACCCGAACATAAGGCCAAAGATGGCACGTCCCGCTCGCGAACCCGACCGACGTCCGACCGGATCCCGGATGGACTGGGTCGACGTGGCCAAGGGTCTTTGCATCCTCCTCGTGGTGCTGATGCACGCAACCCTCGGCGTCGAGAAGGCGGTCGGGACCGAAACGTCGCTGCATGCCTTCATCGACTGGGCGCGGCCGTTCCGCATGCCCGATTTCTTCCTGATCTCCGGACTGTTCCTGGCCGCGCGCATAGATCGGCCGTGGCGTTCGTACCTCGACACGAAGGTCGTGCACTTCGCCTATTTCTATGTGCTCTGGCTCACCATCCAATTCGCGCTCAAGGCGCCGGGCATGGTGCAGGAGAACGGCGCGGCGCAGACGCTGCTCGACTATGCGACGAGCTTCGTCGTTCCGTTCGGCACGCTGTGGTTCATCTATCTGCTCGCCATCTACTTCGTGGTGACGAAACTTCTCGAGCCGGTTCCCAAGTGGCTCGTTCTGGCCGTCGCGGCGGCGCTGCACGTTCTCGCGCCCGAGAGCGGCGTGTTCATCGTCGACGAGTTCACGAACCGTTTCGTATTCTTCTATTCCGGCTATGCGCTGGCGCCGCTGGTGCTGGCCTTCGCCGAGCGGCTCAAAACGATGCCTCACGGTCCGATGGCGGCCGCGCTCGTCATGTGGGCGGTACTCAACGCCATCGGCGTGCAGTCGGGCGCTGCGCTGGTGCACGGGCCCGACCTCCTCTTCTCGTACGTCGGCATCGGCGCCATCATCGGCTTCAGCGTGCTCGTCGTGGGAAGCCAGATCGGGAGCGTGCTCGGCTACTGCGGGCGGAACTCCATCGCCGTCTATCTGGCTTTCACCGTCTTCATGGGGCCGGCGCGCATCGTCCTCCTGAAGCTTACCGGGGGCGAAGCGGCTTCGGCCGTGGCGCTTCTCTCGGCGTTCGCCGGCGCGGCCGGGGCGCTTGCGCTGCAGTGGCTGATCAAGGATACGCGCGCCGCGTTCCTGTTCACGCGACCGGCGGCGTTCCGTCTCGCGCCACGGCGCGACGCGCGGCCTCCCGCAACCGTCAAACCCGCCGAGGCGTAACGGGGCGGCTCAGAGCGGGATGTCCGGCTCCTTATGGGCCTCGCGCTCCAGGCGGTCGATGCGCTCCTTGAACTTCTTCACCATGCCTTCGACGTAGTCGAACAGCTTATCGACGTCGCGCTCGTTGGGGATCGGAAGATCGCCGGGTGGGGGCGGCACCGCATCCAGGGCCGGCGGCTCGCCCGCTTCGGGCCCCTTGGCCTGTGGCCCGTCGCGCAGTTGCCGCTCGGCCTCGAGCGCGCGCTTTTCTCCCTCCAACTGCTCGACCCGCTTCTTCAGCGCGCTCTCGGTCTCCGGCATATCCTTGCAGACCCAATTGCCCGCGGCGCCGCTGCAGAAGGACATGGCACCGGTCTCGCGGTCGAGGCGAATGACGCCGCCCTCGGCCGGCGACATCGTGAACCGCCCGCCCTCGTCGCCGGCGGCCATGGCCGGCATAGCGGCGACAAGGGCAAGCGTGCCGGCGAGCCAGAAGCGGCTGGCTTTGGCGAGGCGGAACGAACGGCGTGCGTGATCGATCTGCATGGGCGTCGGCCTTCCGGAGAGTGTCGGTCGTGGAGATATGATCCCGGCGGACAATAGCAAGCGATTGTGACCCGGGTTCGTCCCGCCGAAGCGCTCCCGCTCGCGAATCGGTCGGGGACGACGGCGTCGCCCGGCCTCATCGCCCATTCTCGAATCCCTGATTTTCCTGCTGTTTCAGAGTGTTTAATAGATCTTTTACTACTGACTGCGAGCTTCATGAGGTTCGGGTTTCTTGGTTTGTGCCGCGTCTGACCCATCACGCGTTTCAGCCTGGCATGAGCTTCCCCTGCGAGGGTGGCCGACGTCGGGCGCAGCACTGCACCCTTGGGGACCCCCATGTTGCTATTCGACCAGGAGAGCGGACAACCGCGCCGGAGCGCCCAGGGCCTTCCCGGCAGCGCCAGCGCACCCCGACGCGCCCTGGACGAGATCGCGCGCGAGATCGAGGACGCCCAGCGCCAGCAGACCGAGACCATGTCCGACATCGCCGGGCGGATCAGGAGCGTGGACTGCGAGCGTCCGAGCGGGATGCGCGCGCCGTCGCGTGCCTACATGCTGCTCGAGGAAGCCGGTGACGAGCCCTGGGATGCGGGCGCGGCGGAAGAGCTGATGCAAGGCCATGAGGCGGCCGCGACGGAGCCCGCGTCCGAGGCGCTTCCCGACGCGATCTCCTACGCGCAGCAGGCCTGGCTCGGTGAGCGCTTCAACGACGTCACGCAGCGCATCACGCAAGCGCTCTCCGACCTCAAACCGGGATCGACGGTCGCCGTGCTCGAAGAGCGGCTCGATGCCTTCCAGGCGCATCTCGACAGCACGCTGCAGGACGTCGCCAAGCGCACGGACCTCGAGGGCATGCGCCTGATCGAGGTGCACGTCAACGATCTCGCCGACAAGCTCAACGAGCTCGAGCGTACGGTCTCGCACATCGACGGAATCGAGAGCGACCTGCGCACCGTGATGCAGCAGGTGTCCGACGAGCGGATCGCCAAGCTGCTCAACGCCGACAGTCGTTTCGCGGCCGACCTGGACGCCGTCGCACGCCGCGCCGCCGAGGACATGCACGCGCGCCTCGCGCCCGAAGGCGCCGCGCTTGCCGATCACCATGATGCGTTGCGCCGTCTCGTCGAGTCCTCCATCGCGGACCGGCGCGAGGCGGAAGCGCACGCCGTATCGCTCGTGACGTCGCTCTCGGGCCGCGTCAACGCGCAGGCGGACGGTTACGCTGCCCTCAAGGGTCTCTTGGAACAGGCCATCCAGGAGCAGCGCAAGAACGAGCAGACGGCGCTCGGCATGCTGGAGACGGTGCAGCAGGCGCTGGTGACGATTCTCGACCGTATGGACGCGCTGGAGCAGCAGCACCGGCAGAGCCAGGAGACGGCGGTCGCGGAGCCTCCGTCCCAGCAGGGCCCGATCCTCGGACCTCCTCCCCTGGATGCGCGCGACCTCGCGCCGCCACAGGCGTCCGCGGAGGAGCCCGCAGCGGGCGAAACGTCCTATACGTTCCGGGACACGCGCTTCGACGGTTTTACCGCCAGCGACGCATCTGCTCCTTCGGAGTCGGCGGAGGTTCCGGCCGCGTTCGCCGATCCCGTGGTCCCGACAGAGCCTTCCGCGTCCGACGCGCTCGAGTCGCCGCTCGACCGTTTGCGGCGCGATTTCATCGCCGACGCTCGCCGGGCCAAGCTGAAAGCCGCCGCGAACCGCGCCGAGGCTCTCGGCGAGCACGCCGATGCGACGACGGAGAGCGTGGTCGACGAGGCGCGTGCGCTGCTCCAGGCCAAGGCGCCGGAGGCCAGCAGCAGCGGATCGGGCCGGCTGTTCGGCATGTCCACCAAATTACTGGCGGGCGTGCTGGCGCTCATCGTTGCCATCAACGGCGCGCTGCTGCTCTTCAACCGGACGTCCGGATCGCGTCCGGCCGCGCCGGAAATCGCACGGCCCACCGGGACGGAACCGCTCGGCGCCACCGGCTCGCACGCCCCCGCAGGGACCGCCGGACCGCGCTCCGAGCTCGGCAGCGACCCGGCACCGTTTCCTTACGGCTTCCACGACGATGTGCTCACTCTGCCAGAGATGGTCGAGCCCACGGGCGACACGTCGGCCTCCGACATGCCCGATGGCATGACGATCGCCGCTTCCGGTCCGGCGTTGTCCTACGCGACGGTCGCGGGCGTCTACGAGCAGCAGGTTCTCGCGAGCCTCTCCGGCAAGCTCGGCATGATCGCCGCAGGGCAATCCGCGAGCGCCCTTCTTCCCGAAGCGCACGGGCGCTACTCGGCCGCCTATCCGACGACGGACCTCGATCCGGCAGCCGACGGCGCGCAGCGCGTTTCCCGGCTCGATCTGCCGCCTGCCACCGTGGGCCCGATGTCGCTGCGGGTGGCAGCCGCAAACGGCGATGCGTCCGCCGAATTCGAAGTCGGCGCACGGCTCGCCGAGGGCAACGGTACGGGCCAGGACTACGCGGAGGCCGTGCGCTGGTACCAGCGCGCCGCAGCCAAGGGGTTCGCGCAGGCCCAGTATCGTCTCGGCACGCTCTACGAACGCGGTCTCGGCGTCGGCAAGGACCTCGAGCGGGCCAAGGTCTGGTATCAACGTGCGGCCGAGGGCGGCAACGTGAAATCGATGCATAACCTCGCAGTGCTGCTCGCCGGCGGGGAGCATCCCAACTACACCGGCGCCCTGCCGTGGTTCCTCAAGGCGGCCGAGCACGGCCTGGCCGACAGTCAGTTCAATCTCGGCGTTCTGATGGAAAACGGACTCGGCACGGCAGCCGATCGGATCGGGGCCTACAAG
>JAFKKW010000479.1 GCA_017304275.1 Hyphomicrobiales bacterium
TCCGAGGCCGGCGACCGCGTGTTCTTCAGCGCCGGCAGTGCCGATCTCGGGACGCGGGCGCGCGGCGTGATCCAGGCGCAGGCGCGTTTCCTGATGCGCTATCCCAATCTCTATGCCGCCGTCGAGGGACATGCGGACGACGGCGCCGTCTCGGACGACGAGACGCTGCGCCTTTCCGAGTCGCGCGCCGCCGTGGTGCGCGACCGCCTGATTGCCGAGGGCGTGGACGCCGCGCGTCTCGTGGCCTACGGGCGGGCGCGCGAGGAGCGCGTTTCCGACTGCCCGGAGCCCGAGTGCCTGGCCCAGAACCGGCGTGCGGTTACGGTCCTTCTGAGCCGCCGGATCGAAGCCGCGGCGCGGCCTGCCCGGCGGGCGCAGGGAGGGGCGTCGGGCTCCCAAGACGTATCGCCGACGCAGTAACATGCGTGCAGCGCTCCCATCGTGCCGGCTGGTTCGCGGGCGCCGCGAGTTGACAAGTGCAGGCGAAGGGCGGACAGCAGGAGAGTTTTCACGGCGTTCGGCGTCGCATGCCGAAGATGTGGCAGGCGCCCGTCGTGCGGGACTCAAGGTGACAGCAATCGGAAAGTCGAAGGAGGGCGGCTCGCCCATGGTTTCGTTCCTGCCATTCCCGAAAGGGCGCGCGCTCGCCGCGACGACCGGTGTTTTTCTTGCGATGCTGTGTCTTTCGACGGCGGCGTCGGCACAGGGCGTCAAGAGCGATCCGTTGCCGGCGGTGCAGGGTGCCCAGGGCAAGGCGCCGAAGGGTGCGGCCACGGGTGGTGGTGACGCCGGAGGCCTGCGCGAGCGCGTCGAGCAGCTCGAAGGGCAGCTCGTCGACCTGCAGGTGGTGATTGGCACGCTCGAGTCGCTCGCGCGCACGGGCGGCGTCGCGGCGGCGGCTCCGGTTCGCTCGGAGGCGGCCGGGGGCGTGGCGGCGAGCGATCGCGCGCGCCTCGACAGCATGGAGACGCAGATCCGCGCGCTCACCGCGCAGGTCGAGCAACTCGCGGCCGAGATGCGCGCGCAGGGCGGCGTGCAGCGCCGCTCGGATGCGCAAGGATTCGATACCGAGACGACGCGGTTCGGCTCGACGACGGTGACGTCCGACAATGCCGATCCGATCGGTGCGCTTGCCGGATCGAGCGATGGATACGGTGCGCCGGCCACGGGGTTCAACGCGGCACCGCCCGCGGGCGCCCTGCCGGGTGCGGCGCCGCCCGCCACGTATGGGGCGGAGACGCTGCCGCCGGCTGGCGACGGACGGTTCGCCGCCGTCGAGCCCGGCGCAGGCGGAAGCCCGAAGCAGATCTATGAGACCGCCTACGGGCACCTTCTGCAGCAGGATTATGGCGCGGCGCAAGCCGGGTTCCGCGACTTCCTCAAGTCCTATCCGCAGGATCCGCTGGCGCCGAACGCCCTCTACTGGCTCGGCGAGTCGCAGTACGTGCAGCGCAACTACGCCGATGCCGCCGAGGCGTTCGATCTCGTCGTCTCCACCTACGCCACGAGCAGCAAGGCGCCGGATGCGCAACTGAAGCGCGGGATGGCGCTGGCCCAGCTCGGCAAGCGGCAGGATGCGTGCACGGTGCTGCGCGGGATTTCCTCAAAGTTTCCGAGCGCGCCGGCGCAGCTCAAGGCGAAGGCGGACAGCGAGCGGCAACGGATCGGCTGCTCATGAGCGATAACCGGCGCGCCATCGGGGGTGTCGCCGGCCGCCGGACGTCGTCGGCCAGCAAGGAAGGCGACCTTGCCCCCACTTGGTGGCGACGCCAACCTCACGGCCGGCCAGGCTCCGCTCCGACTTGAGAGGCGGCGCGCGGCAGGTAAGGATAGCCGGCAGACTTCAGTGCGGTCCGCATGAGCGGGATCATCGCTGCGCCGGGGACGCAGCAGGAGGAGTATCTGTGAGCGGCGCGGCCCTTCGCGACCAGGATCTCGAGGCCCTGTTCGGCGTGCCGCTGGCGCCGTTCAAACGCGCCGTGCTCGCGGTTTCGGGCGGTCCGGACAGCATGGCGCTGATGCTGCTCGCGGCGCGCTGGGTCAGGTCGGGCCAAGCAACCCCAGGACTGGCCGTCGAGGTGGCGACGGTCGACCATGGCCTGCGGGCCGGCTCGGCACGCGAGGCGGCATGGGTCGCGGAGCGCGCCAAGGCGCTCGGCTTCCGCCACACGACGCTGGTCTGGGGCGGCAACAAGCCGGGATCGGCGTTGCAGGCTCGGGCGCGGGAAGCGCGCTATGCGCTGCTGGTCGCGCACGCGCGGGCGGAAACGCCGGCCGCGGTCGTGACGGCGCACACGGCGGACGATCAAGCCGAGACGCTGCTGATGCGCCTCGGACGCGGCAGCGGTCTCGACGGTCTGGCGGGCATGGCGCCTGCGCGCTCCTTACTGCAAGACGGCTCGGTGCAACTCGTGCGTCCGCTACTCGGCGTCGCCAAGGGCTTTCTTACGGCCCTGCTCAAAGAGCAGGGCGAGCGTTGGATCGAGGACCCGAGCAACGAGCGTCTCGACTTCGAGCGCGTGCGAATTAGGGCGGCGCATGATCACCTGTCGGCGCTGGGGCTGTCGAACGACAAGCTCGCGCTCAGCGCGGCACGTCTGACACGGGCGCGCGAAGCGCTCGAGCAGACGACCGACGCGCGGCTCGCTGCGCTTGTCGATTTCCACGACGGCGTGTTCGCGTCGCTCGACCGTGGCGCGTGGGAGCGCGAGCCGGAGGAGATCCGCGTGCGTCTTCTCCAGCGCCTGCTGGCGACGTTCGGTGGCGAGGCGAAGCCGGCTCAGCTGTCGCAGATCGAGGCCATCGCGGCGATGCTCGCGCGCGGGAGGCCGGTGGCGCAGACGCTCGGCGGCTGCATCGTCTCGCAAGGACGCACGACGCTGCGCCTCTATCGTGAGCCCGCGCACCACACGTTACCGCAGGTGCCGTTGCTGCCGGGCGAGGAAGTGGTGTGGGACTGGCGATTCCGCGTCGCCTACGACGGCCTCGCCGACAGCAGCGACGGAGCGGCGCCGGTCGTCGTGCGCCCGCTCGGGTTTACCGCTTATGCAACCCTGAGGGGTGGTCTGTCGCCGAAAGATCGGCCGCCGGCGCGGGCGGCGGCGGGATTGCCGGCGCTATGGTCCGGCGACGAGCTGGTTGCGGTTCCAAGCCTGCGCGGCGCAGCGCCACACGATGACCGTTTCAGCTCCGTATTCCTGGGGCTCAAGCGTGAGTCGCGGTAAGCTTTACGGGCTGTTTCACCAAACGAGACCGCCGCGAGGCCCTCGCGCCGCGCGGGACGGGCATTAAACTTGGCAAAGGCTCGCGTGATACCTATCTTAAGGCCCAGTTAGACGTGGATCCATGCCGGCCTGTTTTCGGCCCCCGCCGGCGTTCTCGGGAAAACAAATGAATCCGAATTTTCAGAAGCTTGCGATCTGGGTGGCGGTTTTTGTGCTGCTGGCCGCGCTCTTCAACCTGTTCAACAATCCGACCCAGAGCCGCCGGGGCTCGGAGATCAGCTATTCGGATTTCCTCAATGCGGTGGACGCCGGGACGGTTTCGGAAGTGACGCTGGCGGGTAACCGCATCTACGGCACGATGCGCGACAACGCCACGCCGTTCACAAGCTATGCGCCGTCGGATCCCACGCTCGTCGAGCGCCTCAAGACCAAGGACGTGAAGTTCAAGGCGCGACCGTCCGACGAGGACGTGCCGTCGATCCTTTCCGTGATCCTGAACTGGTTCCCGATGCTGCTCTTGATCGCGGTGTGGGTGTTCTTCATGCGCCAGATGCAGTCGGGCTCCGGGCGCGCCATGGGCTTCGGGAAAAGCCGCGCCAAGCTGCTCACCGAGCGGCAGGGACGCGTGACGTTCGAGGACGTGGCGGGCGTGGACGAGGCGAAGAGCGACCTCGAGGAGATCGTCGAGTTCCTGCGCGACCCGCAGAAGTTCCAGCGGCTCGGCGGGCGCATTCCGCGCGGCGCGCTGCTGGTCGGGCCTCCGGGCACGGGCAAGACGCTGATCGCGCGTGCGGTCGCGGGCGAAGCCAACGTTCCGTTCTTCACCATCTCCGGCTCCGACTTCGTCGAGATGTTCGTCGGCGTCGGCGCGAGCCGCGTGCGCGACATGTTCGAGCAGGCGAAGAAGAATGCGCCGTGCATCATCTTCATCGACGAGATCGATGCCGTGGGCCGTCATCGCGGCGCCGGTCTCGGCGGCGGCAACGACGAGCGCGAGCAGACGCTCAACCAGTTGCTGGTCGAGATGGACGGCTTCGAAGCCAACGAGGGCATCATCATCATCGCGGCCACCAACCGGCCGGACGTGCTCGATCCGGCGCTGCTGCGCCCGGGCCGTTTCGACCGGCAGATCGTGGTGCCGAACCCGGATATCGCGGGCCGCGAGAAGATCCTCAAGGTCCATATGCGCAAGAGCCCGATCGCACCCGACGTCGACGCGAAGACGATCGCGCGCGGCACGCCGGGCTTCTCGGGCGCCGATCTCGCCAACCTCGTCAACGAGGCGGCGCTGCTGGCGGCCCGCCGTAACAAGCGGCTCGTGACGCAGGTCGAGTTCGAGGACGCCAAGGACAAGGTCATGATGGGCGCCGAGCGCCGCTCCATGGTCATGAGCGAGGAGGAGAAGCGCAACACCGCCTATCACGAGGCGGGGCATGCCATCGTTGGCCTCAAGGTGCCGTACGATCCCCTGCACAAGGTGACGATCATTCCGCGCGGTCGCGCGCTCGGCGTGACCATGAACCTGCCGGAAGGCGACCGCCATAGCCGTACGCGGCAGTGGTGCGAAGCGCGGCTTGCGGTGCTGTTCGGCGGGCGCGAGGCGGAGATCCTGCTCGGTGGACCGGAGAACGTCACCAACGGCGCGACCGGCGACATCCAGATGGCGACACAGCTCGCGCGCGCGATGATCACGGAATGGGGCATGTCCGACAAGCTCGGACGTGTGCGTTACAACGGCAACGAGCAGGAAATCTTCCTCGGCCATTCCGTAACCCAGACCAAGAATCTCTCGGACGAGACGGCGAAGCTTATCGACGAAGAGATCCGCGATCTCATCCATGCGGGCGAGGAGAAGGCCAAGAAGATCCTGACCGAGAACATCGAAAAGCTGCATGCCGTCGCCAAGGCTCTGCTCGACTACGAGACCCTCTCGGGCGACGAGGTGGCGGCGATCGTGCGCGGCGAGACCATCGTGCGCCGCGACGACGACTCGTCGAAGGGTCCGACCGGTCCTGCCGTGCCGACCGCCGGGCGTTCGCGTCCGCGCGAAGAGCCGGGTACGGGCGGCATGGAGCCCCAGCCGCAGTCTTGATGGACGGGGTCAAGCTCGCTTAAGTTCGGAACGGCCGCGACGGTATCGCGGCCGTTCTTTTTTGTTCGCCGGCTCGGCAGTACGCGGTTGATGCCGGGATTTCCCCACCCTGACGCCCTC
>JAFKKW010000577.1 GCA_017304275.1 Hyphomicrobiales bacterium
TAAGCCTGGCTGCCCGCGCAGTCGTAATCGTAAAGCAGGATCGGCTTGCCGTGCGACGGAGCTTCCGCGACGCGCGTGTTCCGCGGGATCACGGACTCGTAGACCTTGGGCCCGAAGAAAGCCCGGACTTCGTCGGCGACTTCGCGCGACAGCGTGGTCCGCGCATCGTGCATGGTCAGAACGACGCCCTGGATCTCGAGGCTCGGATTGAGCGTGGCGCGGATCTGATCGATCGAGTCCTTGAGCTGGGAAATGCCTTCCAGGGCGAAAAACTCGCACTGGACCGGCACCAGCACGGCATCCGCGGCCGCCAGCGCATTGAGCGTCAGGATGCTCAGCGACGGCGGACAGTCGATCAGGACGTATCTGAACCCCTGGTCGTCCGGCTTGCCCTTGAGTTGCGCGGCGAGCCCCGCGATTGCGTCGCGCAGCTTGTAGGCGCGGCTCGCATCGCCGGACAGATCGCTTTCGAGCCCGACCAGATCCTGGTTGGCCGGAACGACGTACAGGCCCGGAATGGCCGTCGGAACGGCCGTTTCGAGCAGGCCGGACGTTCCCATGACCGCATCGTACGAGGTTTTTGAGCGCGTCTCGGCAGGCACGCCAAGCCCGGTCGACGCGTTTCCCTGCGGATCGAGGTCAATAACGAGCACGCGCTCGCCGATGGCGGCCAGCGCCGTGCCGAGATTGATGGCCGTCGTGGTCTTGCCCACGCCGCCCTTCTGGTTGGCGATCGCCAAGGTCCTGAGCTTCGCTGTCACGGGACTAACCCTCCGTCCTCGCAGCCAAATTTCGCACGATCACGATACGCGCCTGAGCGTCCGTCAGACTGGGCGCGAGCGCGCAGTCGAAATCGAATCGCTTTTTCGCCTCCTCGATTTCTACCTCGGCTTCGCGACCCTTCGGAAACAAGGTGACGCTCCGGGGAGAAAAAAACGGCAGAGCAAGCCCAAACAGCTTCGAAAGAGGCGCCAACGCACGCGCTGTGATCTCGTCTCTTATCTGAGAGTTAGCGTGAGTCGCGACT
>JAFKKW010000480.1 GCA_017304275.1 Hyphomicrobiales bacterium
CCGCAGATTGGGGAAAGGCCGTCGAGGCCATCGCCTACGCGTGCGACCTGTCTCCAACGCAGATTTCGGTCGCCCGGCCGGTGGCGCTTCGGATCTGATCCTCTCCAGTCGCGTCTAAACACGTCTCGGCCATCTTCATGCCCACGTTGCATGAATGGTGTGCGGCACACGCCGAACCGAGGAATAGATTAATGAGAAAATTGAAGCTGCTAGGTGCCGTTGTCGGCGTCTTGCTCAGCGGCATGGCGGGGGCCCACGCGGCACCCGGCTACGCCACCGCCAACGTCAACATGCGCGCCGGCCCCGATATCGACTTTCCGCGCGTCGATCTCATCCCCGACGGAGAGCCGGTTGAGATCACGGGGTGTCTGGCCGACGAATCCTGGTGCGACGTGATCTGGGGCGGAAGCCGGGGTTGGGTGATCAGCGAATACCTGGTCTTCGATTACCGCGGCCGTTACACGCCGCTTCCCGACATCGGCCTCGCAGCCATCCGCCTGCCCGCCATCCGCTTCGTGGCCAACGACTACTGGGGCCGCTACTACGTCGGCCGCCCCTGGTACAAGGAGCGTAACCGCTGGTACGCCTATAAGCCGCGCGCACGCCCCGGCTGGCGCGCACCGCCCCCCGGTCCCCGCAATCCGGGTTGGTGGCGCTCAGGATACAAACCCTTCGCCGGCATGAGGCCCCCGCCCGATCGCTGGGAGCGTCGCCATGACCGCCGTGATGACCGTCGGGATGACCGACGCGACCGGCGCGATGACAGACGGGACGACAGACACGACCGCCGCGACGATTTCCGGCGTTGATCGAGCGTTCGCTCGACAGTCTTGGCGCGAGGCGATCCGATCGCCTCGCGCCTTTTCTTTGGCTCGTCGCGAAACCGCCGCCAACCATACATTTCATCAAGGTGACCGCTGGCTGGAACAGGCAAAAAACGCCCGGCGTTACACGCACGGAGCACGACGAGGGATACAACCGATAGAGACTTCCATGAGAAGACTGGCTTTTGTCGGCGCCTTGATGGGCGCGACGTTGATAGGTGCTGTCTCCGCTCAGGCGGCGCCCGGATACGCCACAACCGATGTAAACATGAGGACCGGACCCGACACCGAGTTTCCAAGCGTCGAGATCATACCGGAAGGCTCATCGGTCGAGGTCGCAGGATGCCTCGACGATGAGTCGTGGTGCGACGTCATTGCGGGCGCAAACCGGGGTTGGGTCTTCAGCGAGTACCTCGCCTTCGACCGAGGCGGCTCCTATGTCCTGCTGCCGGATGTCGGAATCGAGACGCTCCGCATCCCACCGGTGAAATTCACTGCCGCCGATTATTGGCAGCGCTTCTACGTTGGCCGCCCATGGTACGCGGATCGCGCGCGCTGGATCGCTTTCGACGTGCACCCGCGTCACGGCTGGCACAGACCGCCGGCAGGGCCGCGCGTCCCCGGCTGGTGGCGCGGAGGATACGCCGCTCCAACGGGCATGAGGCCTCCACCCGAGCACGGGTGGCATCGTCCCGGCCGTGACCGCCGCTAACGGTAAAACCGGTTGCAGGGCGCGCGACAGCATCCTGCAACCCGCCTTCTGTTACTCGGCCGCCTCGCCATGACTGACGAGCACCTGATCGGCCAGCCGCCCCGTCAGCTCCGCCAGATGATCGAACGTCGCCGTATAGGTGCCGACACCCGATGTCGCCGAACGCAGCTCGACGATAAGATCCTCGATCTCGGCTTCGGGAATGTGCGCCGAGACGACATCCCAACCCGGCCAGCCCTCGCGCGCGTCGAATCCGAGGATTTGACCGCGCCGTTGCGGGATCATCCCATTGACGCGCGCGGTAGCTTCCGACGGCACCGCGATCTCGACCGACATCACCGGCTCGAGCAGCACCGGCTGGCATTTCGACATGCCTTCGCTCATGGCGAGCCGCCCGGCCTGCCGGAACGCCATATCCGAGCTGTCGACGGTGTGGAATGAGCCGTCCGTCAGCGTCACCGAAATATCGACGACCGGAAACCCGAGCGGACCCTGCTTCATGTAGTCCGTCACGCCGATCTCGACCGATGGGATGAACTGCTTCGGCACCACGCCGCCGGTGATGGTATCGCGGAACGCGAACCCTGCTCCGCGTGGTTGCGGCGCGATCGAGAGCACCACGTCGCCGAACTGCCCATGCCCTCCCGACTGCTTTTTGTGCCGGCCGCGGATTTCCGTCGACTTGCGGATGGTCTCCTTGTACGGCACCTGCCGCTTCTGCCGCTCGACCACGACACCGTACTTGCGCGAGAGCCGCTCGAAGGCCACCCTCAGATGCATCTCGCCCTGCCCCTTGAGCAGAACCTGATGCGTGTCCGGGTTGTGCTCGATCACGAGCGAGGGATCCTCCTCCACCATCTTCGCCAGCGCCGAGGAAAGCTTCACCTCGTCCTTGCGGTCCTTGAGGCCGATGCCCGAGGCGAGCACCGGCGTCGGCCCCTTGGGACCCGGAATCTGCACCACCGACTTCTCGGTCGTGATCGTGTCGCCCGTACGCACGGCGTCGAGGCGTCCCAGCGCCACCGTATCGCCCGCATGAGCGGCACCGACCTTCTGCGTCTCTTCGCCCTTGAGCGAGAACACGCCGGCCACGCGCTCCTCCACGGCCTCGCCGCCCGAAACGGTCGCACCGTCCGGCAGGTCGCCGGTCAGCACACGCGCGATCGAAAGCTTGCCGCCGTGCCCGGTGAAGAGCGTCTTGAACACGTAAGCCGCGCTCTTCGCGTTCTCGATCTTGAGCCGCTTGGCAGTCGCGCTGACGAACGGCACCTCGTGCCGGACGGCCTTGAGGAGCCGCAGGATGCCGTTGCCATTCTGCGCCGAGCCGAGCAGCACCGGACAGATCAAGCCGTCCTCGAACTCCCGCGACAGGTCGGTAAACACCATCTCCTTGTCGGGGGCGAGGTCGGAAAGCAGCGTCTCCATCAGTGTGTCGTCGTAATCGGCAAGCTGCTCGAGCATATGGAAACGCGCTTCCTTCTCGCGCTCGAGATCCGAGGGCTTGATCTCGACCATCTCGGACGGCGCATTCTTGCGGAACAGGAATGCCCGCTCCAACGCGAGATCGATGAAGCCTGTGGCCACGCCGTTCTCCCAGATCGGGACCTGCCTGAGCACCAGCGGCTTCGTTGAGGCCGGCTGCAGAGCCGGCACGATCTCGCGGATCGGCGTCTCGCAGGAATCGATCTTGTTGAGGAACAGAAGATGGGGGATGCCGCGGTCCTCGAGCTGTTTGAGGATCACTTGCAGCGCCGGAACGCGTTTCGCATCGGGCTCGGAGACGACGACGGCCGCGTCGCAGGCGGTCAGCGCTTCCGCACCCTCGTGCTGGAATTCGATCGATCCGGGACAGTCGATGAAGGTGAACTTGTCGCCCAGGAATTCCACGTCCGCGACGTTGACCTGGACGCTCATGCCGTGGTCGCGCGCTTCGGGGGAAGCGTCGCCCACGCTGGATTTATCGGCAACGGAGCCGGCCCGTACAATCCCGCCCGTACGAGCGAGAATGGCTTCGAGGAGAGATGTCTTTCCGGAGAGAAACGGGCCGATCAGTGCGATGCAGCGGGTGCTGCGGCCCGAAGTATGCCCAGAGCCGGCACCTGGTGTGCCTCTCGGGCCGTCGGATTGCCCCATGGTATCCTCCTTCCCGCTTCCCGGATTGTCGTCCCGGGTTGAGCGCTACGAGGCGCAGAGGGATACGCTCGTCGCGCAACCCCGCGCCTCCTGAAGGAGCGCGACAAGCAATCGTCGCGCCGCGACAGGAAAGACGCAAGAGCCTTTCCGGCTTAATCGCCCACTAATCATTGGTGCCCAAACTCCAACAAACGAGTCTTGCACGCCGCGCATACACGCGTGCTTCAAGCTGCTGCGGCGCAATAAATATTCGCAGGTGCGGAAGCCCTCTCCGTGAAGAATGTTTCCAAAAATTACTTGAAGAAAGGGCAGTCTGGTCGCATCATGAAAGTGTCAGCTAGACGGCATAAATAGTGTCATGCGGACGCAATTCGACGGCACTCGACGGCAAAAAACAAGAAACGACACTAAAGGAGGCTGAGGCTAGGCGAACACGACCGGGCACACGGAACAAAACGGCCTGGCAGAGCGCTTAAGCTCAGAGAAGGACGTGCCTCATGCATAGAGACAAGCTCAACAAATCCCTCGTTAAGGCGGCAGACGCGGCGGGCTATGCCATGGCCTCGCGCGAGGAGGATTTGACCGATTGGACGCTGCTTCAGCCGGAAGTGGCACTTCGCAACGGCCATGCCGCCGCGGCGACGACCGCACGCAGAATGTCCCTGCCCTTCGCGCGGTTCGAAAATTGGATCGCGCACATGCTCTCGCTCTCGGATATCCGCGTCACCCCCCGGCCGCTGCTTCCGAGCCGCTGAGACATCCTCGACGCACACGCGACGACGGGCTGCTCACGCAGCCCGTTTTGTTTTTGCGGCATCTCTCCGCAGGAGCGCCGCCTCTACGTTTGTTGACTCACCCCGAGCCGGATGTAAGCCTCGCCTCTCGATCAATCCATCGGAGAGATTGCTTGATGCGTCGTCCATTGCTTGTTCTCGCCGCGGTTGTCCTCGGCGCCACCGCCGTGTCCGCCCAGAACGTCACCATCATCAAGGAACGTCAGGATCACCTGAAGAAGATGGGCGACGCCGTCAAACCGGTCGGCGCGATGTTCAAGGGCGAAGCGGATTTCGACCTCGCCAAGGTCCAGGCGGCCCTCAAAGTCATTCAGGCCAACGCGCCGCAACTGCCGCCGCTCTTCCCTGACGACTCGAAGACCGGCGGCGATACCGAGGCGTTGCCGAAGATCTGGGAGAATAAGGCAGACTTCGAAGGCCGCTTCCAGAAACTGGCCGACGCCGCAAAGGCCGCCGAAAGCACGATCACCGACGAGGAGTCGTTCCCCGACGCCTGGAAGACGGTCGTCGGCAACTGCGGCGGCTGTCACAAGCAGTACCGGAAGCCCAAGAGCTGAGGCGCCGCACGGCAATGGCCGCGCCGCAAGCGCACACCGACAGCGTCCGGGCGTGGGATCTGCCCACGCGTGTCTTTCATTGGACGCTTCTCGTCCTCGTCGTGTCGGCATGGACGAGCTACGAGTTCGCCGAGCGCATCGGTGACGAGACGCTGATCTGGCACCGCGCCAACGGCTTGGCCATTCTGACCCTCGTCGTCTGGCGCCTGCTCTGGGGGCTTCTCGGCTCATCCACCGCCCGCTTCGCGAATTTCGTCCGCCCGCCGGGCGCGGCGGTTCGCTACGCCAAAGGGCTGCTGACCGGCGGAGGGCCGAGATACCTCGGCCACAATCCGCTGGGTGCGCTGATGGTGCTGGCGTTTCTCGCCGCGCTCGCCGTGATGGGAAGCC
>JAFKKW010000481.1 GCA_017304275.1 Hyphomicrobiales bacterium
GCGGATGCACCTCGAGCCGCTTCACCTTCGAGGTTCCCTCGAGATCGAGGATGTTCGGCCTGGGCCCGATGAATGACACTAGGCTCATCACCAGTTCCTCGCGGATGCTGTCGATCGGCGGGTTCGTCACCTGGGCGAAGTTCTGCTTGAAGTAGGTGTGCAGCAGCTTGGGCTTGTTCGACATCGCCGAGATCGGCGCGTCGTTGCCCATCGAACCGATCGCCTCCTCGCCGCGCGCGCCCATCGGCGTCATGAGAATCTTGAGGCTTTCCTGCGAATAGCCGAAAGCCTGCTGCAGATCGAGAAGCGCCACGTTGCTGCGCCGCGCCCCGGTATTCTTCGCCGAGAGCGGAAGATCGGACACCAGGATCTGCGTGCGCTTCACCCAGCTTTCGTAGGGGTTTTGCGACGAGATCTCCGCCTTGAGCTCCTCGTCGGAGATGATGCGGCCTTCCTCGAGGTCGATGAGCAGCATCTTGCCCGGCTGCAGGCGCCACTTCTTGACGATATTGTCCTCGGGCACGACGATCACGCCGGCCTCCGAGCTCATGATGACCATGTTGTCCTTGGTCACGATGTAGCGCGCGGGGCGCAGACCGTTGCGGTCGAGCGTGGCGCCGATCTGGCGGCCGTCCGTGAAGGCCATGGCGGCCGGACCGTCCCACGGCTCCATGAGACAGGCGTGATACTCGTAGAAGGCGCGACGCTTGGCATCCATCTGCGGGTTGCCGGCCCAGGCCTCGGGAATCAGCATCATCGCCGCATGCGAGAGGCTGTAGCCGCCCATGACCAGGAACTCGAGCGCGTTGTCGAAGCAGGCCGTGTCCGACTGCCCTTCGTAGGAGATCGGCCACAGCTTCTGGATGTCGTCGCCGAACAGCGGCGATGAGACGGACGCCTGCCGCGCCGCCATCCAGTTGACGTTGCCGCGCAGCGTGTTGATCTCGCCGTTGTGCGCCACCATGCGATAGGGGTGCGCGAGCTTCCACGACGGGAACGTGTTGGTCGAGAAGCGCTGATGCACGAGCGCCATCGCCGAGATGACGCGCGGGTCCTTGAGGTCCTTGTAGTATGTGCCGACCTGATAGGAGAGGAACATCCCCTTGTAGACGACGGTGCGGCACGACAGGCTCACCGTGTAGTGCCCGATGTCGCGTCCGTGATAGGAATTATGGATCGCATTCGAGACGATCTTGCGCACCAGATACAGGCGCCGCTCAAACTCGTCCTCGTCCATGCCCTTGGGACGCGCGATGAAGATCTGCCGGTGCACGGGCTCCGTCGCCCGCACCAGCTCCGACAGACACGAGTTGTCGACCGGAACCGCGCGCCAGCCGAGGAGCTCGAGGCCTTCCTCGCGCAGGATGCGCACCCACGCGCTTTGGCAATGCGCGTCGAGCCGCTCGTCCTGCGGCATGAAGAGCTGGCCCACGGCGTAATGCTGTGCGTCCGGCAGCTTGAACCCGAGCTTCGCGCATTCGTCCTTGAAGAACGCGTGCGGGATCTGGATCAGCATGCCGGCGCCGTCGCCGGCGAGTGGGTCCGCGCCGACCGCGCCGCGATGCTCGAGATTGCAGAGCATGCTGAGCGCGTCCTCGATCACCCGATGCGACTTCTCGCCCTTGAGGTTGGCGATGAAGCCGACGCCGCACGCGTCGCGCTCGAGCGCGGGATCGAAAAGACCTTCCGCTTGGGGACGCTCATAGCTGCCATGAAATGGCGGGACGTGGGTCATGGACGTGGTCCTCGGAGTGGGCGCGCAGCGACATTGCAATGTCGGCTTCTTTCGGCATCGCCGCGCGACCTCAGTCGCAACCGGTTCGCGATGCATCGATACTTCTTGGCCCGCGCCGAAAATTATCGGCCGAAGGCGGAGACTCGCGCAAGGCAAGCCGCCCCGTAATCCGGGGGGCATCCGCTCACCAGAAATGACAAGCCTGCGACCACCATCATCTCCCGCCTACGCCTGCTCGGCGCAGTCGTTTAAATCCATAAAGGACAGCATTGCTGACCTTTCGGACGAATGTTGCAGATTTTACCCTGCAACACAAGCCTGATTAACGGCCCGTCCCGCCGCGCATACAGAAAAAGCGGCGGCATGCCTGCCGCCGCTTCCGCTCGAGGAGTGGAACGCGCCCTGGCGCGTTGCCTGTTAAGCAGCCTGCTCGATCTGCTTGGGCGTGGAGCCGGTGCCGATCGGGATCGTCCGCGGCCGCATGCGCTCCGGCAGGTTCCGCACCAGGTCGACGTTGAGCAGCCCGTCCTTGAGGTCGGCGCCCTTCACCTCGACGTGGTCGGCAAGCTGGAAGCGCCGCTCGAAGCTGCGGGCCGCGATTCCGCGGTGCAGGTAGCGCTTCTCGTCGCCTTCGGTGGCGTCGGCCTTCTTGTCGCCGCTCACCGTGAGCGTGCTCTCCTTCACGTCCACCTGGATCTCGTCGGCCGAGAAACCAGCCACCGCCATGGTGATCCGGTACTCGTTCTCGCCGAGGCGCTCGATGTTATACGGGGGATAGGGAGCATCGAAATCGCCCGACACGCTGTCCAGGAGCTGGGCCAGACGGTCGAACCCGACGGTGGAGCGATAGAGCGGAGTGAAATCGAAATGTCGCATGACGTTAGTCCTCCTGAGTGAAGCGACTGATCGGGATCCGCCCGGAGAGGGCCGGATCTCAGGTCGTAGACGCACCCCGGAATGGGCGTGCGCATCCATCCATTTAGGAGGGCCGTCGCGCCCTTCAAGAGGGGCTGGATTGCTCGCGAGCGGGGCGCGGAGGACGGCCACAAGCCACCGGGTTTAATGGCGAAAACCAAAACCCTTCATCTGCCGTTCATGTTCGGGAGCCGACCATGGAGCAGCGTCCGATCCCCCCGGTTCGTCCGCCAGGACCCTAGACAAAAGATCCACGAATAAAACTCTGCGCATCGAGTTTGGGAGCTGAGCCATGCGAGCGTCACTCATCACGGGATGCCTGATGTCGGTCTGCATGTTCGCCGCCGCGCTGCCGGCGTCGCGCCCTGCGGTCGCTGCCGACTTCGGCGGCGAAGGCTATGCCGAGCCGCCCTATGACGAAGAGAGCTACGCGGACGACGAAGGCTACGACGACGAGCGTGCCCCGTCCCGTTACGACCGCTACGGCGAGGCGCCGTCCTCCGATCGCTACCGCGACTCCTACGCCGATCGCGATTACGGCGCCCGCGAGCCGCTGCCCGGCTCCATCAAGGACGGCTACCCGGTTCCCCAGCCGCCTCCGAGCGCGGCCGCCCCGCCGCCGCGTTATGCCGAGCGCCCGCCCGCGCGTGTCGAACGCTACGCCTGCCTCGATCGCTGGCAGATCCGCGAGGAGCTGCGCCGGCGCGGCTGGACCGGCGTCCGTCCGATGGGCGGCGATGGCGGCATCGTGCGCGTCCGCGCCCACCGCTTCGACTCGAGCAGCGTCTTCAAGCTTCGTGTCGACCGCTGCTCGGGCGAGGTGCTCGCCGCCCGCCCGCTCGCACGCCACTTCGCCTACCGCGACTGGCGCGAGGATCGTCGCGGCTGGTAGCGGCACGCAAGCGTGAAGTCGTGCTATATCTCGCGCGCCGGGTGATTTGCGTCTCGCGGCGTGATGCGGGGTCGGAAGCATGAAGCTTGTAGCGCTGGCCAAGAATCCGGTTCCCGGAGGCGCGGTTCCCGGCGAGCTCAAGACACGGGACGGCGCGCGGCTGCGGTTCGTGCGCTGGGATGCGACGCGCGGCCCCCGCCGCGGCACGGTCTGCCTGCTCGGTGGGCGCGGCGAGTTCGTCGAGAAATATTTCGAGGTCGTCGCCGACCTGCGCCGGCGCGGCTTTGCCGTCGCGACCATGGACTGGCGCGGGCAGGGCGGCTCGTCCCGCGCGCTCGCCAATCCCCTCAAGGGCCACGTCGGCTCCTTCAGCGAATACGACAGCGATCTCACGGTCTTCATGAAGGAGATCGTGCTGCCCGATTGTCCGCCGCCGTTTCTCGCGCTCGGCCATTCGATGGGCGCCAACGTCCTTTTGCGCAACGCGGCCCGCCCCGGCTCGTGGTTCGAGCGCATGATCCTGTGCTCGCCCATGATCGCGATCGCCGACCAGCGCGTCGGCTACCCGCAAGTGCTGGCGCGCGCCTACGCGGAGATCGGATGCCTGCTCGGGTTTGGCCGCAGCTACATCAGGGGCGGCTCCGATCGCATCGTCGAGCAGGGACCCTTCGACGGCAATCTGCTGACGTCCGACCGCGAGCGCTGGTACCGCAACAAGGCCGTGCTCGACACCAATCCCGCGCTCGGCCTCGGCTCGCCCACGATCGGCTGGCTTCGCGCGGCTTATCGCTCCATGGGCCTCGTGTCGTCCGAAGGCTTTGCCGCCTCCGTGAAGGTGCCGATGATGATCTTCGTGGCGGGCAAGGACGAGATCGTATCGTCGCGCGCCAGTGAGGATTTCGCCGTCGGCCTCAAGGTCGGCACGCACGTTCTCTTGCCGTCCGCGCGCCACGAGATCCTGCAGGAGGCCGACTCGATCCGCCTCCGCTTCTGGGCCGCCTTCGACGCCTACCTCGGCCTCGACGAAGCCGCCGCCTGATACCCTTTCCCATTGGCATCGGGATTGCTGAGCGCCGCCGCCGATCTGCTCACCTGTCATCCCGGCCGGAGCGGCGGCGCGATAGCGGCGCAACGCAGAGCCGGGACCCAGGCCCGCGAGCACGAACGTTGCCCCTTTGAGCCCCTGGGGCCCGGATAACGCTTCGGCTTCGCCTCCGCGTTTCCGGGATGACAGAGGAGCAATGGGGTTGACCGGATTTCTATCGGTTGAGCAGCTTCAGCACCTTGTCGTGCAGCACAGGATCGCCGGACGCGACGATCCGCCCGCCCGCCGTGGCGGGGCGTCCGTCCCATGTCGTCACGCGACCGCCGGCCCGCTCCACGATCGGGATCAGCGCGACGATGTCATAAGTCTGCAGCCCGGCCTCGATGACGAGATCGACGAAGCCGGCCGCCAGCAGGCAATAGGCATAACAGTCGCCGCCGTAGCGCGTCATGCGCGTCGCCTTCTTTACGCGCTCGAAGCTCTGCATCTCGACGCCGGCTCCGAACATATCCGGGCTCGTCGTCATGATCAACACGTGCGGTAACTTTGGCTTCTTCGGCTTCCCGCTCTACGTTGCGTCGATCTCCTTCTTTGATGACAAGGACATTGCGGTCCTCACGTCGGGAATTCCATCCCTCAGCGCGCTTCTTGCCCCTGACTTCACCTGGCTCACCACATTGAGCACCACGGAGCAGGTGTGCCTCTTCTTGTACATTGCTCTCTCGTCATACGTGGCGGTGCAAGCGTTTCCCGCCAATTTTGCGGCCTTCTTCGAGTCGGACGCGTGGTACAACCTGCCCATCCACGTCCTCCTCGG
>JAFKKW010000578.1 GCA_017304275.1 Hyphomicrobiales bacterium
CCGTGTCGTTGCAAGACCCGCAAGCCAGGCCTGATGCACGATTCCGTGCCCTCCAAGATCCCCCCCGAGAGCGTTGCCCAGCACGGGCTCAAGCCCGACGAATACCAGCGCCTGCTCGGGATCCTAGGCCGGGAGCCGCGCCTCACGGAGCTCGGCATCTTCTCGGTGATGTGGAGCGAGCACTGCTCCTATAAGTCCTCGCGCGTCTGGCTCAAGACGCTGCCCACCTCGGGCGCCAAGGTCATCCAGGGCCCCGGCGAGAATGCGGGCGTGGTGGACCTCGGAGACGGGGACGCGGCTGTGTTCAAGATGGAGAGCCACAACCACCCGTCCTACATCGAGCCCTATCAGGGTGCCGCCACGGGCGTCGGCGGCATCATGCGCGACGTGTTCACCATGGGCGCGCGGCCGATCGCGAACCTCAACGCGTTGCGCTTCGGCGATCCGGCGCATCCCAAGACGCGCCACCTCGTGTCGGGCGTCGTGTCGGGCATCGGCGGCTACGGCAACTGCGTCGGCGTGCCGACGGTCGGGGGCGAAGTGAACTTCGACCCGGGCTACAACGGCAACATCCTCGTCAACGCCATGTGCGTCGGCCTCGCCAAGACCGACAAGATCTTCTACTCGGCGGCCAAGGGCGTCGGGCTGCCGGTCGTCTATGTCGGCTCCAAGACCGGCCGCGACGGCATTCACGGCGCGACGATGGCATCGGCCGAGTTCGACGACAAATCGGAAGAGAAGCGCCCGACCGTGCAGGTCGGCGATCCCTTTACCGAGAAGCTGCTCATCGAGGCGTGCCTCGAAATGATGGCGTCGGACGCCATCATCGCCATCCAGGACATGGGGGCGGCCGGCCTCACCTCCTCGACCTCCGAGATGGCGGACAAGGGCGGCGTCGGCATCGAGCTCAACCTCGATCACGTGCCCCAGCGCGAAGCGAACATGACGGCCTACGATATGATGCTCTCGGAGAGCCAGGAGCGCATGCTGATGATCCTGAAGCCCGGGCGCGAGCCCGAG
>JAFKKW010000482.1 GCA_017304275.1 Hyphomicrobiales bacterium
CTTGTGGCCGGGGCGGCCGCCGACGCCGGTCCAGGTGCCCGTGCTCTTGGCCAGCGAGTTCGGAAAGGGGATGTCGTCGAGCCAGCGCAGCCGGTAGCGGTAGGTGCGGCTCGTGCCGGCCTTGAGCGGCTGCTTCGGCCACCAGTAGGCGGCGATGTTGTCGTGGATCTCGTCGTCGGTCGGGATCTCGAGCAGATGCACCTCGCCCTCGCCGAACGGCTCGATGGGCTCGACCCAGACCGAGGCGCGGCGCTCGTAGAAGACGCTGTCGTCGAGGTAGTGGACGAAGTCGCGGTCGCGCTGGAGCAGGCCGAAGCCGCGGATGTCGTTGTCGACGAACGCGTTGCTCATGACGCGGGGCGGGTTGTTGAGCGGACGCCAGATGCGCTCGCCGGCGCCCGTCCACATGGCGAGGCCGTCGGAGTCGTGGATCTCGGGGCGCCAGTCGACGATCTGCCGGCGGCTGGTCTCGCCGTACCAGTACATGCTGGAGAACGGCGCGATGCCGAGACGCGTGATGTCGCGGCGGGCGAACAGGCGGGCCTCGATCTCCATGTTGATGCTGGCGACGTTGCGGGCGTCGACCACGCGCTCGGCGGTCATGCGATAGGCACCGGTCACGCTCGGGCTGTCGAGATAGGCGTAGATGACCACGGTGCCGCCCTTGCCGCCGTCGCCTTCGAGCCAGAATTCCGTGAAGCGCGGAAACTCTTCAGGCGTCGGAGCGCCGGTATCGATGGCGAGCCCGCGCGCAGACAACCCATACTGATTGTACGGGCCGGAGGTGCGGAAGTAGGAGGCGCCGAGGAAGGCGAGCCAATCGGTCTTGAGGTCCGGCGCCATGACACGGAAGCCGGCGAAGCCCACGCCCTGGGGCAACTCGCGTGCGGGGTGATCGTCCGGGATCTCGAACAGGTCGGTGTTGTAAAGAACCTCCTGGGCCTCGTTGCCTTTGACGAGGTGGATCTTGACCGGCTCGCGCGAAAATTTTCCGAGATGGAAGAGCTGCACGGGAAGGCGGTTGCGCCCGTCGAGCATCAGGCTCATGCGGGGGCGGTACCGGATCTGCTGGTAGGCATCATAGTCGATGCGATCGAGAATGGCCGCCGAGACCTCGGGGGCCGGCTGCCACGGCGAAGCGGCATTGCGGGCCGCGCGTTCGGCGAGGAGGTCCAGCGTGAACGGCTCCGCGGGGCCGAGTGCGGCCCCGGCCGGCGCGTCCACGCCATTTTCGGATGATCCTGCCGCGGCAGGTCCCATTCCGGTCCATGTTGCCGCGAGGCCGGCGGCGGCTGTTCCGGCGAGGATCTGCCGGCGATCAAGATGCGAGCCCGTCACAATTGTTCTTTCTTGGCTATTGTGGCGCGTTTCCCCCTTGTCCCCTAGCGCAGAACGTCCGATCTGGCCAGCAGCCAACCCCTGTCATCAGCCAGTTCACGCCGAAGCCGGGTGGGCATCGGTCCGGTGAACCGGTTATATGTTGCGTCCGTAGGGCAGGGGAGCGGCAGGGGTGGATCGTAAAGAGGGGTTGCATGTGTCGCAATTTTGAAGTGCCCGGCGTGCTGATGGCGGTTGCGGCGGCCTATCTCATGTGTGCGCCGCCGCTTCTGGCGCAAGGGCCTCCAACGCCCGCTGTCACGGTCGCCAGTCCCGTCGCCAAGCGCATCACCATCTGGGACGAATACTCGGGCCGTTTCGAGGCGGTCGAGACGGTCGAGGTGCGGCCCCGCGTCTCGGGCTTCGTCGACAAGGTGCATTTCAAGGACGGCCAGATCGTCAAGGCCGGCGATCCGCTGTTCACCATCGATCCGCGGCCGTTCGAGATCGCCGCGGAGAGCGCGCGAGCGGAGATCGCACGCGCCCGGGCTCAATCGGCCCTGGCGCTGAGCGAGGTCGAGCGCGCCGCGCCGCTGGTCAAATCGGGCGCCGTCACCGAGCGTGATTTCACGCAGCGAAGCGCCAACCTCAATGTCGCGGAGGCGCAGCTTCAAGTGGCGGAGGCCAACCTCAAAAGCGCCGAGCTCAATCTCGAGTGGACCGTCGTCACGGCGCCGATCACGGGGCGCATCTCGGACCGCAAGGTGGACATCGGCAACCTGGTGATCGGAGGCTCGCAGGGCACGACGCTGCTGACCACCATCGTTTCGCTCGATCCCATCCATTTCATCTTCGATACGTCCGAGTCCGATTACCTCAGATATGTACGGCTCAGGCTCGCGGGAAAGCGGGAGTCGTCACGGGATGCGGCAAGCCCGGTCCGTATCAAGCTCGCCGACGAGACGGACTGGGCGCACGAGGGGACGATGGACTTCCTCGACAACCAGTTCAATCCGCGCTCGGGCACGATGCGCGGGCGGGCCATCGTCGACAACAAGGACCAGATCTTCGCGCCCGGCATCTTTGCGCGCCTGCGGCTGTTCGGCGGCGAGGTCGACGGGCTGCTCATTCCCGACGCGTCGGTGGTCTCGGACCAGATGACGAAGCTCGTGTTCGTGGTCGATGACGAGGGGACGGTGAAGGCGGCGGCGGTGACGCTCGGCCCGATCTACGAAGGGCTGCGCGTGGTCAAGACCGGACTCAAGGCCAGCGACAAGATCATTGTCGACGGGCTTGCCAACCCCATGGTGCGGCCCGGCGCGAAGGTCACGGCAACGCCGGGCGAGATCAAGGCGGCCGCGAACTGACAAGAATTTCCCTCCTCCTCGTGGGGAGGGCTCGGGGTGGGGGAACCACACGGGCTCGCGTTCCCGGAGTCCCTCCGCTCAATCTCTCCCACAACGGGGGAGAGGCGGGTTCGTAAGGCACGACGGTGCCGCAACGGATTCGGCAAGCAGCAATAGGACCACGGCCGGCGGAAGCATCCCATGCGCATTTCACACTTCTTCATCGACCGGCCGATCTTCGCGACCGTGCTGTCGGTGATCCTGACCATCGTCGGGGTCATCGCGGGCTATTCGCTGCCGATCGCCGAATATCCGGAGATCGCGCCGCCGACGGTCAACATCTCGGCGACCTATCCCGGCGCGTCAGCCGCAGTCATCGCGGAGACGGTCGCCGCGCCGATCGAGCAGGAGGTCAATGGCGTCGACAACATGCTCTACATCGTCTCGCAGTCGACGGGCGACGGGCGGTTGTCGATCAGCGTGGTGTTCAAGCCGGGGACCGACATCGACCAGGCGCAGGTGCTGGTGCAGAACCGGGTTTCCATTGCGGAGCCGCGCCTGCCGGAGGACGTGCGGCGGCTCGGCCTCACCGTGCTCAAGGCCTCGCCCGACCTGATGATGGTCGTGCACATGATCTCGCCCGACGGCTCGCGCGACCAGCAGTACATCTCGAACTACGCCACGCTCTACGTTCGCGACCGGCTGGCGCGCATCGACGGCATCGGCGATTCCCGCGTGTTCGGCGCGCGCGACTACTCGATGCGGATCTGGCTCGATCCGGAGAAGGTCGCCTCGCGCAATCTGACGGCGAGCGAGGTCGTGGCCGCCCTCAGGGCCGCGAACCTGCAAGTGGCGGCCGGCTCGATCAACCAGCCGCCGGCCTCGTCGCCGGGCGGGTTCACGTTGTCGGTGCATACGCTCGGCCGCCTCTCGACGACGGAGGAGTTCGAGAACATCGTCGTGCGCGCCGAGGAGACGGGCGAGGTCGTTCGCGTCAAGGACATCGCGCGCGTCGAGCTCGGCTCGCAGGACTACACGGTCAATGCCTACCTTTCGAACAAGGTGGCGACGGCGATCGTTCTGTTCCAGCGCCCGGGCTCGAACGCACTTGCTACGGCGGCGGCCGTGAAGGCGGAAATGGAGGCGCTCGCGAAGGACTTCCCGCCGGGGATCGTCTATCAGATCGTCTACAACCCGACGGAATTCATCAGCGCCTCCATCGATGCGGTCCTCATGACGCTGGCGGAGGCGCTGGTGCTCGTGGTGATCGTGGTCATCCTGTTCCTGCAGACGTGGCGGGCGGCGGTGATCCCCATCGTCGCCATTCCGGTGTCGCTGGTCGGATCGTTCGTCGTCATGGGGGCGCTCGGCGTCTCGTTCAACACGCTATCGCTGTTCGGACTGGTGCTCGCCATCGGCATCGTGGTGGACGACGCGATCGTCGTGGTGGAAAACGTCGAGCGGAAACTCTCGGAAGGATTGCGGCCCGCCGAAGCGGCGCATCACACCATGGACGAGGTCGGCGGGGCGATCGTCGCGATCACCGCAACCCTGATCGCCGTGTTCGTGCCGACGGCTTTCATCTCCGGCCTTCAAGGTACGTTCTACAAGCAGTTCGCCATTACAATCGCCGCCTCGACCGCAATCTCGTGCTTCGTATCGCTGACGCTGTCGCCCGCGCTCGCGGCGCTTCTTCTCAAGCCGCACACGCATGATCACGAAAAGAGAACGTTGGCGTCGCGCTTCCTGGGTGCGCCGCTGCGCGTATTCTTCCGCGGCTTCAATGCGGCGTTCGAGGGTCTCTCGCACGGGTATGCGGGACTGACCGCGCGGCTGATCCGGCTGCCGCTGATCCTGCTCGTGATCTACAGCGGGCTTCTGTATCTGACGTGGGATCGGCTGGCGACGACGCCGACCGGGCTCGTGCCCCAGCTCGACCGCGAGTACCTGATCACCGCTTTCCAGCTTCCGCCGGGATCGACGCTCGAGCGCACCGATGCGATCATGCGCGAGGCCACCGATCTCATCCTGTCGCGGCCCGGCATCTCGCACGCCGTCGCCTTCGCGGGCTTCGACGGCGCGACCTTTACCAACGCCCCCAATACCGCGGTCGTTTTCGTGAACCCGCATTCGTTCGAGAAGCGGGCCGAGCTCGGCGTGACCAAGGACCAGATCGTCGCCGATCTCAGGGAGCAACTCTCGAAGATCAAGGGCGCGTTCATCCTCGTCATCGAGCCGCCGTCGGTTCCCGGCATCGGTACGGGCGGCGGTCTCAAGGGCTACGTGCAGGACCGCGGCGGGCGTGGCTATCCGGCGCTCGAGGGCGCGGCCTGGACGGTGGCGGGCGGTGCGGGTCAGGTGCCCGGCATCGTGCAGCCGTTCACGCTCTTCAACACGCGCACGCCGCAGATCTGGGCCGACATCGACCGCACCAAGGCCGAGCAGCTCGGCGTGCCGATCCCGCGCGTGTTCGATGCGCTCTCGATTTACATGGGCTCTGCGTTCGTCAACGATTTCAATATTCTAGGGCGTACTTACCGGGTCACGGCGCAGGCCGACAATCCCTTCCGCGAGACGCTGCGCGACGTCGCCAACCTGAAGACGCGCAGCGATTCCGGCGACATGGTTCCGCTCGGCTCGGTGGCGACGTTCTCCGATACCACCGGTCCCTATCGCGTGCCGCGCTACAATCTGTTCCCGGCGGCGGAGGTGCAGGTCGG
>JAFKKW010000483.1 GCA_017304275.1 Hyphomicrobiales bacterium
TTCGTGGTTGCTGTCGTCTTGTAGGCCATGGGTTAACTCCACGTACCGGATCTCAGAGCGCTTCCGCACCCGAGATGATTTCGATGAGTTCCTTGGTGATGTTCGCCTGCCGCTGCCGGTTGTATTTGATCGTCAGCTTGTTGATCATCTCGCCGGCGTTGCGCGTCGCGCTGTCCATCGCGCTCATGCGCGCGCCCTGCTCGGAGGCCGCGTTCTCGAGAAGGCCGCGGAAGATCTGCGTCGAGAGATTGCGCGACAGCAGATACCCGACCACCGACTCGTCGTCAGGCTCGGTCTCGACCAGCGGCCGCGCCGTGCCCTTCGCCTCCGGTGCGGCATCCGGCAGCTTGGCCGGAATGAGCTGCAGCGCCGTCGGCTTCTGCGAGATGACGCTCTTGAACTCGGCAAAATAAAGCGTTGCGACGTCGAACTCGCCGGCATCGAACAGGGCGACGATCTTGTTCGCGATCTCCTCGGCGTTCGTGAAACCGACCTGGCGGATGCCGCGCAGCTCGACGCGCTCGACGATGTTGCGTCCGAGGTCGCGCCGCAGGTTGTCCGCGCCCTTGCGGCCGACCGTCAGGATCTTCACCGTCTTGCCGGCGGCCAGCAGCCGCTGGGCGTCCGCGCGCGCCAGCTTGGCGATGTTCGAGTTGAAGCCGCCGCAAAGGCCGCGCTCGGCCGTCATGACGATCAGGAGATGCGTCTGGTCCTTACCCGTACCGACCAGCAGCGGCGAAGCGTTGTCGCGGTTGATGGCGGTGCCGAGAGCGGCAAGCACGGCGTCCATGCGCTCGGCATAGGGTCGTGCGGCCGTAGCGGCCTCCTGCGCCCGGCGCAGCTTGGCGGCGGCCACCATCTGCATGGCCTTGGTGATCGTCCGCGTCGCCTGGACGGACGAGATGCGGTTCCTGAGATCTTTTAAGCTCGGCATTCGAGCATCCCTTTACGATCCGGCCACTTCCCCCTCTTCCCATCCTTCATGGGGAGAGGGTCGGGGTGAGGGGCAGCTACGAACCGCAGCGCCTGCCTCTGCCCCTCATCCCAACCTTCTCCCCGCAAGAACGGGGAGAAGGAGCTTAAGCGACGAAGCTCTTCGCGAAACGATCGAGGAAATCGACGAGCTTCTTCTCGGTCTCGTCGCTCATCGCCTTGTCCTTGGCGATGGCCTCGAGGATCGACTTCTCGTCGCGCAATGCGGTGAGCAGGCTCGCCTCGAACTTGCCGATCGCCGAGACCGGCAGCGGATCGAGATAGCCGCGCGTGCCGGAGAAGATCACCGCCACCTGCTCTTCCATCTTGAGCGGCGAGAACTGCGGCTGCTTCAGGAGCTCGGTGAGACGCGCGCCGCGTGCGAGCAGCTTCTGCGTCGCCGCGTCGAGGTCCGAGCCGAACTGCGCGAACGCGGCCATCTCGCGGTACTGGGCAAGCTCGCCTTTGATCTTGCCGGCGACCTGCTTCATGGCCTTCGTCTGCGCCGACGAGCCGACGCGCGACACCGAGAGACCGACGTTCACGGCCGGACGGATGCCCGAGAAGAAGAGGTCGGTCTCGAGGAAGATCTGGCCGTCGGTGATCGAGATCACGTTGGTCGGAATGTAGGCCGACACGTCGTTGGCCTGCGTCTCGATGACGGGGAGCGCCGTGAGCGAGCCCTTGCCGGCGGCATCGCCGAGCTTTGCGGCGCGCTCGAGCAGGCGGGAGTGGAGATAGAACACGTCGCCCGGGTAGGCTTCGCGGCCCGGCGGGCGGCGCAGCAGGAGCGACATCTGGCGGTAGGCGACGGCCTGCTTCGAAAGGTCGTCGTAGGCGATCACGGCGTGCATGCCGTTGTCGCGGAAGTACTCGCCCATGGTGCAGCCGGTGAACGGCGCCAGGTACTGCATCGGGGCCGGGTCCGAGGCCGTGGCGGCGACGACGATCGAGTATTCGAGCGCGCCGCGCTCCTCGAGCACCTTCACGAACTGGGCGACGGTGGAGCGCTTCTGACCGATCGCGACATAGACGCAATAGAGCTTGGCGCTCTCGTCGTTGCCGGCGTTGATCGACTTCTGATTGAGGAAGGTGTCGAGGATGATGGCGGTCTTGCCGGTCTGGCGATCGCCGATGATGAGCTCGCGCTGGCCGCGGCCGACGGGGATCAGGGCGTCGACGGCCTTGAGGCCGGTCGCCATCGGCTCGTGCACCGACTTGCGCGGCAGAATGCCGGGCGCCTTGACGTCGACCCGCTTCATGGCCTCGCCCTTGATCGGGCCCTTGCCGTCGATCGGGTTGCCGAGACCGTCGACCACGCGGCCGAGAAGACCCTTGCCGACCGGCACCTCGACGATGGCGCCCGTGCGCTTGACGTTGTCGCCTTCCTTGAACGTGCGGTCATCGCCGAACACGACGACGCCGACGTTGTCGGCTTCGAGGTTCAAGGCCATGCCGCGGATGCCGCCCGGAAACTCGACCATCTCGCCGGCCTGCACGTTGTCGAGACCGTAGACGCGCGCAATGCCGTCGCCGACCGACAGCACCTGCCCGATTTCCGAAACCTCGGCTTCCTTGCCGAAATTCTTGATCTGATCTTTCAGGATCGAGGTGATCTCTGCAGCCCGGATGTCCATCACTTGACCTCTGTCTGTAGGGCGTTTTCTCTATGTGTCTGGTCTTGGCAGCACGCCCTTTCGGCGCGCTATCGCGTTCGTTCTGGTAAGACGGTGGCGCCCGGCCTGAGCCTGGCGTCAGTGGCCTCCCTTGAGTGAAAGGCTGAGGTTCGAAAGCTTCGTCTTGAGCGACGAATCGATCATGCGGCTTCCGAGCTTCACGATCAGCCCGCCGATCAGCGATGGGTCGACTTTGGCGGCAAGCGTCACGTCCTTGCCGACCGTTTCCTTGAGCTGTGCCTTGAGCGCCTGGGCCTGGGGTTCCGTCAGCGGGTGCGCGCTCGTGACCTCCGCCGTCACCTCGCCGCGTGCCTTGGCCGCGAGCGAAAGAAACGCGCGCACCATGTCGGGCGCTGCGAACAGGCGGCGATTGCGCGCCACGAGACCGATGAAATTCTTGGCCAGCCCAGAGACACCGGCCTTGTCGAGCACGCTGCCGAGGGCCCGCACCTGCTCGTCGGCGCCGATCACCGGGCTGCGGACGAGCCGCTGCAGATCCGGGCTCATGTCGTAAAGTTGCTGGAATTTGACGAGATCCTGCTCGACCTCGGGGATCTTGCTCTGCTCACGGGCAAGATCGAAAAGGGCGGCTGCGTAGCGCCCTGCCACACCGGCTACGATTGGTTCTGCTGTCGCCACGTCAGGAAATCTCGCGCGCTCAAGGGGTTGGATGAAGCCCCGGGGCCGAAGCCAATAGCCCTGGAATGTCAAGGATGATGCAGACGGGGGTGGAACCGCGCCGCCGGCTGAAACCGGCTCGTGCGGTCCCCCGACCGAAAACCCGCGGTTCTGTATCATGTACGTCACGGCGCATCAACCGGCCTGAGACAGCCTCGAACACCAGCCTCCGCGGCCTTTCATCGCCCCACCCGGCCGCCGATGCGCCGCCCGCGGCGTCACCAAAAAATTGGGAAATCCCAAGGCTCCCCCGGTGGGATTTCCACGTCGGAACCCCCACATGCCCCACCAAGGGTGCGTGGATCACGAGGGGTAGCCCAAATACGGATGAAAGATGGAGTATCAGGCATGAGCACAAGACTGTTGACCTTCGCGGCGTTGGCGGCGCTGCCGTTCATGGCAACGGCAGCAAGCGCTGCGCCGGCAACGCCGAATACAGGTGCTGCATTGTCGAAGGTCGATACCGGGGCACTCGTGACCGACGTCCGCAAGAACGGCGGCGGCGGTTTCCGCGGCGGCGGATTCGGAGGCGGCCGTCATTTCCACGGCGGCGGTGGCGGTCCGCGATTTGCGCACCGCGGCGGTGGCCGTCATTGGGGCGGCGGTCGCCATTGGCACGGCGGCGGCGGACATCATCATCACCGCCACTTCCGCCCGCGCTGGTACGGGGTGCCCTATTATTACGGGCCTTCGTACTTCTATGACGACTACTACGATTACGACGACTACGATGACGGCGTCGCTTACGCGCCGTCGGGCGACGCCGTAGAGCGTTGCGCTGCCCGCTACCGTTCGTTCGACCGCAGGACCGGTACGTTCCTGTCCAACGACGGTCGGCGCAAGCTCTGCCCGTACCTGAGATAGCGAAGCCCAGCGACCCACGAACGACACCGCGCCGGCAGCTTGAAAAAGCTGACCGGCGCGATGTTTATGCGTTCTCAATCGATATGAACGGAAGCTGCAGACCTCGTTCAAGGTGAGTTCAGCGCGCCCCCGCCATCATGGGTTCCAACGTGCCGGGACAGCCTCGGCACCTGGATCTGAACGAAGGGGAGAGACATGTCGTTCAAGAAGCTCACCACCTCCGCGGCCGTGATCGGAAGCCTGCTCGCCGCCAACCTGAGCCCGCTCGCGGCCACCGCGGCCAGCGCCAGGGACGGCTGGCACGGCAAGAGCGGCCCTGGCTACTCGCGCTACTATGCCGGCCCGCGCCATGATTATTACGGGCCGCGCTATCGCTACGGCTACAAGCATCGCCACAACCAGGGCCGGGACGTCGCCAAGGGCATCGCCATCGGCCTCGGCGTACTGGCCGTCGGCTCGATCCTCGCTTCGGGGGCTCATCGCTAGACCGGGAGTCGCGTCGGACCCTGTATCTCATCCGACGCGTGCATCATCGGTCTCGGCGCAGACTGAGCATCGGACGGCAAGGCACGCGGATTTCGCCTCCAAGCAGCGCGTGCCTTGTAGACCCGAAGTGAGCTGGCAGCGTGTCAGGACCGTGCGGGCCTGCCACGCTGCCTCCGCATAGGATCGCAATCCCGTTCAGAGGAAGTTGTAGGGGTCGATGTCGACGGTAAGCCGCAGGTCGCCGCCGATTTTGGGCAGCGCCTCGCCCCACGCCTTGAGATAGCCCTGGATGTTCTTGTCCCGGGGGGCTTTCACGAGCAGCCGCCACCGATGGCGGCCCCGAACGATGGAAATCGGCGCTTCCGCCGGCCCCAGCACCTCGATCTGATCCGCGCGCGGCGCCCGCCTCGCCACCTCGCGCGCGAACGTCTCCGCAAGATCCTTGTCGCGCGCCGAGATGACGAGCGCCGCCAGACGCCCGAACGCCGATGGAATGACGCTAATCTCGTTGTTGCCGAGGTAGAGCTTCTCGAGCTTGGTGAGGAAGCGAATGTCGTCGGGGATCGAGCGCAGCTTGTTGTTGTCGATCGATAGCACCTTGAGGTTCACGAGGCTGCCAAAGTCGGGCGGTATCTCGGTGATAAAGTTGTCGTTCAGCACCAGCATCTCGAGGTTGACGCAGTTGGCGATCTCGCGCGGCACCGC
>JAFKKW010000579.1 GCA_017304275.1 Hyphomicrobiales bacterium
CCGCCATCTGGAGCTTGGTTCTAATCGACCAGACGTGGCTTGGCCGCAGTGGCGGCTTCGCCCCGATAAGCTTTCCCTTGTTCCAAGGCTGATTGCGGACATGCTTCAGATTCTTAGTTTCGTGATTGTTGTCCATGGTCTGTCTCCTTGTTCGAGAGACAGATCAGCATGCGCCCACACGAGCAGAGGGTCGAATCTCCCGACCGGATTCGGGCTCAGATTCTTCCGAAGCTGCTCAACCGGGGTTGTTCGATCAGTACATGTCGCGGCAAGAGCGACGAGACGACGTGGAAGGTTGTCGACTGTTTTCTCTGTCTGATGCGGACAACCTAAAGACGGCGAAATCGACTGCGCAACCGTAAGGGGTGGACTTTTCCGCCCCGGCACCCCATATTGATCTTATCGCTGGCACGAAAAGGCTCCAGCGGCTGAGAGATGCGAGTGCTCCCGCCAGATTGGAGCACCGTCATGCCCTTCCCGCAGAATCCTCCCGGTTTTAGTCGCGACGCGCTCCGACTCCTCGACATTGCAATGACGAGGGTGTGGATGGAACGCGTTGCCATTGGTGCGTCTCAGAGCGGCGCCGACGCGAAGCTTTGCGCAACCTTATGGGGCAAAGTGGACCGCCTGGAGAAGCTCCAGTCTGGCGAGCGCGGCGGCATAAGAAAGGATTTGGCGAAACACATGGCAGCGCACAGGTTCAAAGTCGGCCAACGCGTGATCTTTCATTCTCCGCGGAGATCCGTTGGTCCATCCATCGTTACTGTCCTTCGTCTGCTACCGATCGAAGGCCAGGATCTCACGTACAGGATCAAGGCGACCGAGGAAGGTTTCGAACGCGTCGCCAGTGAACGCGAGCTTGCGAGCCTCCAGGAGGAGAATGCCTGATGATAGACACATTCAATTACAGCGCTCCAGCAGAGCTGTTTCCGTCCAAGGGCAAGGGCTTTCGGCGTAATATGGTTTCGTATCGTCGCTTTGAGTCTGCGGCCGTCGCCATCCGCTATGCCATCGAGGAAC
>JAFKKW010000580.1 GCA_017304275.1 Hyphomicrobiales bacterium
GATCGCCAACTTCTGAACCGGAGTCGACAACATCGAACTCGACACGGCGCGCAACCGCGGCGTGACCGTGACCAACACGCCGGGCGTCCTCACCGAGGACACCGCAGACATGACCATGGCCCTCATTCTCGCCGTGCCGCGCCGGGTGCCCGAGGGGGCGGCGTATCTCAAGGATCCGAAAAACAAGTGGATCGGCTGGTCGCCGACATGGATGCTGGGTCACCGCATCTTCGGCAAGCGCCTCGGCATCGTCGGAATGGGCCGCATCGGACGGGCCGTGGCGCACCGCGCAAAGGCGTTCGGACTGCAGATCCATTATCACAACCGCAAGCGGGTCGCGAACGTTGTCGAGCAGGAGCTCGAGGCAACCTACTGGGAAAGCCTCGACCAGATGCTGTCGCGCATGGACATCGTGTCGATCAACTGCCCGCATACGCCGGCAACCTATCACCTGCTCTCCGCCCGGCGGCTCAGGCTGCTGAAGCCGTCGGCCTACATCGTCAACACCGCGCGCGGCGAGGTGATCGACGAAAACGAGCTTGCGCGCCTGATCGAAGCGGGATCGATCGCGGGCGCCGGGCTCGACGTGTACGAGCATGAGCCGGCGGTCAACCCGAAGCTGCTCGCTTCCGAGCGCGTGGTCGCGCTTCCGCACATGAGCAGCGCCACCATCGAGGGGCGCGTCGACATGGGCGAGAAGGTGATCATCAACATCAAGGCGTTCCTCGACGGCCACGCGCCGCCGGACAAGGTCCATCCGGCGATGTTCTGAGCGGATCGCCGCTGCGCTCTCCTTGTTGCCCTGGGTCCCGGCTCTGCGCTCGGGCCTGCCCTCGCTTGGCCGGGATGACACGATAGCCAACATGCGGAGGCCGTCATTGCCGACCGAAGCGGGCACGAGAACAGCGTCGGCGAGAGCGGTGGTCAGGCGTGCGGCTCTCACGCCAGGTAGTGCGTGGCGACGGCGACGTAGAAGGCGAGCGTCGCCAGGTAGCCGGCGACCAGCCAGTTGCGGCCGG
>JAFKKW010000581.1 GCA_017304275.1 Hyphomicrobiales bacterium
GCGCGATGCGCCTCGGCCGGGATGACAGGCAGACGTCGAGGCAAGGCTTGTCACCGCTCTCCGTCTCATGCGGACCAAGAGCTTAAAAACATCACGATGCCGGTGGGCGGAGGTCGACAGGCGCTTCCAACCATACGTGTCATCCCGGCCAAGCGAAGGCGAAGCCGAAGCGCAGAGCCGGGACCCAGGGGCAACGATGCGAAAGCTATCCCGTCGTCAGATCCTGCCAAAGATCACGCCATTGGGGATTGTCTCGCTCGATCAGCTCTAGCTTCCATTTGCGAAGCCACCGCTTGATGCGTTTTTCGCGCTGGATGGCAGCAGTGATATCCGTATGAGGCTCGAAATAGACGAGAACCTTCACGCCATGGCGTCTCGTGAACCCCGGCACGAGACCTTCGCGATGCTCCTGTACGCGGCGGGCGAGATCATTCGTGACACCCACATAGAGTGTTCCGTTGCGCTTGTTGGCGAGGATGTAAACGGCGTACGAATGATCGCGCATCTCGCTTCCTCGCCGGGCACCCTGTTCCGCCTAGAGCAGAAGCAGCGGGCTATCGCCTGACCTCCGAGAACAACGGGCAGGTGAGCGTCTTCTGCAAGGCGGTGATCAGCTCGTCCTTATCGTGAGCGGTGATCGCAAGGCCGCCGGTTTCCTGCGCCATGCAGGCCGAGCCCGTGCCGGGGGCAAGCCACGTCTCGCCGGCAACCTTGAAGGCGATGACATGGATCGTAAGCGCGTAGGCCTCGGCACGAAGCTGCCGGGCGAGCCGGCATGGATCGCCGCCGCACGTCTCCTCACCGTCGGTCAGCAGCACCACCACTGCCGGCTTGTCGCGGAACTTGAGTTCCTCCGCAGCGCCGCGCACGGCTTCCGTCAACGGCGTCTGTCCCGTCGGCACGAGCGCGTTGACCTCGCCCATGATCGTCTCGGTGCTGTTCGGCCCTGGTTTGAGCCTGAGCTCGATGTTGCGGCATTTGGGTTGCGCGCCCGGTCCATACACCGTGAGCCCGAGAT
>JAFKKW010000582.1 GCA_017304275.1 Hyphomicrobiales bacterium
AAGCGCCCCCTCAATGCGGCCAATACCTCCCAGGATGGCGCCTGCAAATGCAGGGAGAATAATATTCCAGCCCATCATGGACTTTATCTCGGTATTGATGCCAAGAAAGAAGCCGGAAATGGCACACAGCCCGCCTACGATCAGCCATGTCAGAGTAATTACCCTTGCGTTGTCGATACCACAGAGCAACGCCAGATCACGATTGTCAGACATGGCGCGCATGGCCTTGCGGACGGCAGCCTTGCGGGGCCTGACGGCAGCTTTGCTCATGAACGTCTCAACGCGCGAGCCGGCCGATCGAAGCAGGTCCGGGATCAATTTTGTTTCCGGCATGTTGCGCCAGTATTTCTTGGGCATCTCCTTCTGCATCTGGGCGACGTTGACGCGTGCCGGGTTGAACGTGCTGGCATAGTAATCCGCCCAGCCGGCCTCGAACGCGTCCGCCGGCGGCGCATCGGCGTGGCGTGCGGGAGGTCCGACGGTCAGCGTCTTGCCGTTCCAGAACAGCGACCCGACCGGCGTCAGGATCGACCACACGAGGCTGCGGAAGCGGGCGACGAAAAAGTCGGCTGTAGCCTCGACGATGAAATGGTCGGGCTCGAACCAGGCCACATAGCGCGCGCCGTCCGCGTCCTCCACGCATCGGAAACGCAGGAAGGCATGCATCTTGTGCAGATCGCGGCGCACCGCCTTGTCCATCATGGCGAGGCGGTGCACGAGCCGGTCGCTGTGCACGTCGAGCAGATCCGGTTCCCCATGCCGCATGCGCCAGATGAGCGTGTAGAGCAGTGCATAACGCTCCGGATCGCGATGGCATACGGCATGGCCGATCAGGTCGCAGAGCTTGCGGGGCAGGGCGACGGGCGCGGCGCCGTCCGCCACGCCGTCGCCGAAGAGCGAGGGCGTGCCGTCGGTTTCCCACGCCACGTCCTCCGGCGCCACGTCCCGCGCGATCAAACCGCGCACGGCTTTGCGAAAGCCGCTGAGGTCGGCGCCGTGCTTGAGCGCGACGGAG
>JAFKKW010000484.1 GCA_017304275.1 Hyphomicrobiales bacterium
TCACACCAGACGCAGTATGCTTCGTAGAGTGACGTTGCGGAGACCGTGTGGCCATCCTGGCTTTCAACACTCTCCTTGTAGAAGCGCTGGACGTCCGTCTCGGGGACCAGCAGCTTGGTGGTGGTCGATGGCAACGAACGATTGTCGTTGGCACCGAAACGCGGCTTCTTGACTGCCACGGCCTGTTGAGGGGCCGCCACCGCTGCCGCAGCGGTGCTCTGTACCGTCGCCATCTTCGGCGCGGCAGGGGCTTCACGGTCGTAGAGGCGCCACTGGCTGAAGGCAATGTACATGCCGAAAGCCGAGCCAACCTCGAGGAGCAGCGCGATGAAGATCGTCATCGCCATCTGCACCTGGTCGACGCTGACGCCCGAGAGCTTGGAGAGAACCGCAGCCTGCGGGTCTGCCTCGCCCATCACCGTCTTCGCGTCGGTCTTGCCGAGCTTACCCTGGATCTCCGCGATCCGGGCCTCGAGCACTTCGGCCTGCTGGCCAGATGCCATCTCGGCGGTCAGGCCGTGATAGTTCTGACAGAAGGCCCGGCTCGCAGGGCGCGTCGCGTCCGTGCAGCCGTTGGTCGCCGTCCATGAGCGCTGGCTCTTCAGAGCCTCGATCTCTCCCTGGACGGTCTGGGCAGGGCGATGCTGCGGAATCCAGGACAGTTGATCCTGGGCCCGCTTCAGATCTCCCCGAAGGTCCTGGTAGGTCTGCGCCTCAACCATGCGATGGCCGGTCGTATCGAACCGGTTCAGCGCGGCGTGTCCGAGCGCGGAGGTCAGCGAGTAGGCTGTCACCACGGCGCCGACGACTGCGGCTGCGGCTGCCTGAGACCACATCCTGTTTCGAATTGCGGCGAACAGGAAGAACGGTACCAGTGCCTTGAGACAATCCGCGGCGACGCTTGCCGATCCGTAGATCATGCCGTCGAACTCGGTTCGTCCCAAACTGTATCCAAAACGCCAGTTCATGGCTGCTGAGACGGCCAATAGGACGCCTGCTGCCATAATACCGAACACGCCTAGAGCATGTCGTATTTTCATTGCCCTCTCCATTGAGGGCCCGCGCGCGCTGCCCGGATGGCAGCCGATACGGGGCCTCGTGTGTTTGGGTCTGGAGGAAGACAGACCGGCCAGCTCGACGAACGACTGGTGTCGATCGGATAACCGCGCTTCAACTGCCCGTTGAGCTAGGCCGCCGCTCCCAAAGCGTGGCCATCGGACACTTCTGCGCCGCCCCCCGGCGGACACACTGAACTGGACCTGCTCATGCGCTCTCTCGCTTGTACACAACCCGGCACCGCCGCTCGGTCCCGATGTGCAAAACTGAGGCACACATGAGCGAAATCACGCAGGACACATCCCTCGCCAAGAAGGCTATGTGATTCTCGTCGGAGGTCACCACTTTTTGTTAAGAAGAATCAGTTTGGTACGAAAAATGGTGCGCGCGGCGCTGCCGATCCGCATCATCTGTTGCGCATTTGCACGCCGGAATCATCCACATCCACCGCGCGTCTTTTGCACCGGTTATCCGCAAGTGCGGAAGGCAAAATCCACAGTCACCGATCGGACACGCTGGCCGTTGCCGCCGCCGCGCGGCTTCCACGCGGCGCCGTCCGTCCGACTGCGGCAAGCCCGTGCGTGTGGGTTAGACGGAATTAGACTTCATTCCACATGGCCGGGCGCGCTCAAATTTGCTATGAGTTGAAGATCGAAGGCGGCATGGCGCGCGGGTCTCGGCCTAGTCCGTGCCGCGCAACCGATATGCCGCCGACGCGCCGGGTGCGCGTTCGTGTGTCGGAGCGTCGTATCATGCGGTGGTACATCAGCTATCCCATTCTCGCCGCCGGGCTGGCATTCGGTTTCGAAACCGTCTTTCCGAGCCAACCCGGTGTATCCCCTCCCGCCGACGCCACGGCTTACGCCGCGCCGGAGACCCGCACCGCTCCCGTCGTCCTGATGGCGTCCGAGATGCGGGACGAGCCCGCGTCGCGGGTCGGCGCGTTCTCGCCCGGCGGCCGCCTCCTCACGGCGGAGATCCCGCGCGCCTCATCCTCCGGCGTGCTCGACTATCTGGCCCGGGCGCTCACGCCGGCAGAACCCGTCCCGCCCGCTCCCCAGCGCGTGACGCTGGCCGAGTGGAAAAGCGCGATCATCCGCGCGCCGCAGACGGCGAGTGTCCCGCAACCCGCGGCGCCCCTCTCGCGTGATGCGCTCACGCGCGACATCCAGCGCGAGTTGCAACGCGTGGGCTGTTACCTGGGCGAGATCGACGGCGTCTGGGGCGGCGGCTCCAAGCGCGCGGTACTCATGTTCATGGATCGCGTGAACGCGGCGTTGCCGACGCGCGACCCCGACGTGTTCATGCTCTCGCTCGTCAAGGCTCAAACCTCCGCGGTCTGCGGGGCGTCCTGCCCGCGGGGCCAGAGCCTGACGGCGAGCGGCCGCTGCCTGCCGTCCACGCTCATGGCGCAAGCCGACGAGGCAGGCGACGCGTCCGTTCCCGATGCCGACGCATGGACGCCGGCACTGGCGCAGAACACTGAGCAGAGCGGGTCGCGTCCTGCGCCGCCTTACGGACGGATGAGCATCGGCGGACCGAAGCCCGACGATGTCGCGGAGCTTTCCACCGGCTGGTCGCGCGTGAGCAGCACCACGACGTCCTCTCCGGGTCTGGCCCGGACGGCCGCGCTCGAGGTGACGGGCGACGGTGAGGATGCCGGCCTCGCGCGTGCGCCGCAGCGCAGCGTGGCGGCCTCGTCGTTCGATACCGATGCCGTTGCTGAGCCGGTGACCGTGAAACGCAGCAAGTCCTCCGCCGCCCGCGCGAAGCCGCGCGAGCGGCCGCGGCGCACGAGCTCGTATCGCCAGGTGCAGCACCTGTTCCAGCACCCACTCGGGCGCATGTGATGTCAGGTGCCGTCCGTGGGGCCGGCCACGGGGCTCCTCGTCTGATCGAGAAGCCAGGCGATGTAGGCCTGCGATCCTCCGTCCACGGGCAGGATCAGAAGCGCCGGCGTCTCGTAGGGGTGGCGGCCTCGCACCTCCGCGACGACCCGATCGGCCAGCGTGCTGCGCGTCTTGATGATCATGACCACCTCGGCGTCCCGGTGCCGTTTACCCTCCCAGGCGTAGATCGAAACCATCCCCGGCAGAATGTTAACGCAGGCTGCCAGCCCGGCGTCGACCAGCCGGACACCCTCGGCCTCGGCGGTCTCGAGGGACGGAAACGTCGAATAGACGAGAACGGCCTTGTCGTTTTCCTGCAAGTAGGCGAGCCTCCTGTTGCGGGCTTCGAGAGTCTCCTGCTCTCGGCAGGATAGCGCCAGCCCGGCCGGAGCGTGAATGCTTTCGAGCCTTCGAAACATTCACGCTCCGGCTTCTTCGAGAGATCAGTCCCAACCGCCGCTCCTCACGGCCTTCTCCGCATCTCATGGCCAAACCGAAAAGCAAGTTCGAAAAGATCGCCTTCGTGGCAAGTGAGGTCGCCGAGGCGGGCGAGGCGCTGGCGCGTCTCACCGCCCGCTACGGCTCGGTCGATGCGCGGGAGGCGGATGCCATCGTCGCGCTCGGCGGCGACGGCCTCATGCTGCAGACGCTGCATCGGTACATGAACGACCGCATCCCGATCTACGGCATGAACCGGGGATCGGTCGGCTTCCTGATGAACGAGTACCGCGAGGACGGCCTGCTCGAGCGGCTCGCGGACGCCGAAATGAGCCGCGTGCATCCGCTGGCGATGGTCGCCTACGATGCGCAGGGCAAGGCCAGCAAGGCGCTCGCCATCAACGAGGTGTCGCTGTTCCGCGAGACGTTCCAGGCGGCCAAGCTCAGGATCTCGATCGACGGCACGGTGCGCATGGAGGAGTTGATCTGCGACGGCGTGCTGGTCGCGACGCCGGCAGGATCGACGGCCTACAATCTCTCGGCGCACGGGCCGATCCTGCCTATCAACGCGCCGCTGCTCACGCTGACGCCGATCAGCCCGTTCCGTCCCCGGCGCTGGCGCGGGGCGCTGCTCCCGAACCGGGCGCGCATCAGCGTCGTCGCGCTCGAGCACGAGAAGCGTCCGGTGAGCGCGGTGGCGGACGCGCACGAGTTTCGCAATATGGTACGCGTCGAGATCGAGCAGGCGCGCACGATCGATCTCTTCATGATGTTCGACCCCGGCCATAACCTGGACGAGCGCATCCTGGCCGAGCAGTTCCGGTATTGATCCGGCGCTTCCTTTCAAGCGACCCGACGCTCATGCGCCGGATCGCGGGGAGCCCATGCGTTGATCACGCCACACGCGCGCGGGCGTAATCCGGTCGCCCGGGGACGACCGCCCGACGCCCGGCGCGCATCTCCCTCACCAGCCCAAGGACAGGCGTGCGTAATAGACCGATGGCGACGGCTGGTTTTCGACCGTGATGCTGTCGATATCACCGTTATCGTCGCGGATCACGAGCGTGCGCTTGTCGTCCGGACGCAGCAGATTGCTCGCTGAGAGCGTCAGGACGACCTGGTCGTCGAGCGCGATGCGGGCCGATGCGTCGAGGCGGTCGAGCGCGGAGAAATCGGTCTGCTGGCGCGTGTCGTCGGGCATCAGGATGTCCTGGTCGTAGGCGTAGGTGCGATTGTAGCCGAGGCCGAACGTCGTCGCCCAGGCGGGCACGTAATAGTCGAACCCGACGTTGGTGATCAGATCCGGCTGCTCGTCGAAGCGGCGCTTCTGTCCCGTGATGCTGTCCTTCAGCTCCGACTTCATGGCCGTGGCGTTGGCCCACAGCGTGAGGTCGGGTATGCCGAGGAACACGAGGGGTACGCGCGCCTCGAGCTCGACGCCGTAGAGGTCGCCATCGCCTGCGTTGCGCAGGGTCTCGACCCAATCGCCGCTTTCGAGCGCGAGTGCGCCTTCGATCTTGTCCTGGAAGGAGCGGGCGAAGACGTTCGCCGATAGTAAGCCGGTGCGGTTGAACAGGAAGTAGTCGCCGCCGATGTCCAGACCCCAGATCTTCTCCGGCGTGAGGTCGGGATTGCCGCGGGTGTGCGGGTCGGAGATGTCGCCGTCGTTCTCGACCAGCGTCGGCGTGAGGTCGCCGAGGTTCGGGCGCCGCAACGTGCGCGCAATGCCGAAGCGGAAATCGAGATTGGGGGCGGCCGAAAGCCGATAGTTCAGCGTCGGATTGAGATCCGTCGAGTCGCTGTCGGCGCTGGCGCGCGTATCGTCGACGGTCTCGGTCACGCTGTGCTCCAGGCGGAGGCCGAGCGTGAGGAGATCGTTGCCGAGGAGCGAGACGCTGTCGCTGATGTAGGCATGATAGATGTCCTCGGTCACTGTGTAGGTCCGTTC
>JAFKKW010000485.1 GCA_017304275.1 Hyphomicrobiales bacterium
GATGAAATACGTGATCAGCGTCATCCAGATCCCGAGCGAGATCGAGACCGGCATCTTCTCCTTGATGAGCTCGATCACCGACACGTCGCGGAAATAGCTCTTCCCGAAATCGAACATCAGGTAGTTCTTCATCATGAGCAGGAAGCGCTCGTGCGCCGGCTTGTCGAAACCGAACTGCTTCTCGAGGCTCTTGATGAATTCCGGATCGAGCCCCTGCGCGCCGCGGTACTTGGAGGTGACGCTGTCGCTCGCACCCTGCCCGATCTGCGACTGGCTGCCGCTACCCAGCGTATCGCGCGCGCCGCCCCCGAGCCGGTCGGAGATCGACGAGTCCGTCCCCGTCAGCTTGGCGATCATCTGCTCGACCGGCCCGCCCGGCGCGAACTGCACGATGACGAAGCTGATCAGCATGATGCCGAGCATCGTCGGAATGATCAGAAGCACGCGCTTGAGGAGGTAGGCAGCCATCGTTCGATCATATCCCCAATACCCGAGGCACAGTAGAACCCGCACCATTGACGTGCGTCAAACATTCCGCATTCAGCGTTGTTCCGGCGCTTGGCCTTTCGCCTGGTACCACCACGTCTCGAGCGCGCCGCGCTCGTATTTGGGCTTCGTCGCGGGCCAGCCGAACTTGTCCCAGAATGCCAGATTATGGGCGCCCTTGTACCAATGCGGCACCCAGTAGTAGCCCGCGCGCAGGACGCGATCCGCCGCCCGTGTCGCCGTCACCAGCTCGGCGCGCGACTTGGCCGCCACGATCTTGTCGATGAGTTGGTCCAGCACGGGATCGGCAATACCGGCGAGATTGAAGCTGCCGTTGGTGGCCGCCGCCTGCGAGCCCCAGAAGTTCTTGAGCTCGATGCCCGGCGTCAGTCGCAGGGCATAGCGCTGCGTCGTGAGATCGAAGTCGAAATCCTTCGCCCGCCGCTCGTACTGCGCTGCATCCACCATGCGGATCGATGCGGCAATCCCGATCGACTTCAGCGTTTTGACATAAGGCGCGGCGATGCGTTCGAAGCTCGGGGAGTCGATCAGGATCTCAATCGAAAGCGGTTGCCCGGCCGCATTCCGCAAGCCCTGCGGCGTCTGCGACCAGCCCGCGTCCGTGAGCAGCTTGATGGCTTGGCGGAGCTGCGCACGGTTGTTGCCGCTGCCGTCCGTGACGGGCGGCGACACCGGCTCGCCGAACACCGCCGCCGGCAGCTTGTCGCGAAACGGCTCGAGCAACGCCAGCTCTTCCGGGGACGGCGGCCCGACGGCCTTGAGGTCGGAGTTCTCGAAGTAGCTCGCAGTCCGCGTATAGAGCCCGAAGAACAGGTTCTTGTTGCTCCACTCGAAATCGAACGCGAGACCCAGCGCCTCCCGCACCCGCGGATCCTTGAACTTCTCGCGCCGCGTGTTGATGAAAAAGCCCTGCGCACCGGACGGCCGCTCATCCGGGATCGTCAGCAGCTTGATGCGCCCGTCCTTCACCGGCTGCCTGTCATAGCCGGTCGCCCAGTCCTTGGAGGTGAACTCCTCTCGGAAATCGATATTGCCGGCGAGCAGCCCTTCGAGCTCGAGCGTCCGGTCGCGATAATACTCGTAGCGGACCTCGTCGAAGTTATAGAGCCCGCGGTTGACCGGCAGATCGCGGCCCCAGTAGTCGGGCCTGCGGATGTAGGTCACATACGTTCCCGCCTTGAACGGGCCGACCTTGTAAGGCCCCGAGCCGAGCGGAGGCTCGAGCGTCGTCTTCTCGAAATCCTGCTTGGCATAGTACGCCTTGGACAGGATCGGCAGCGTCGCGACCGTGGTCGGCAGGTCGCGCACGAGCGTGCCCTGGAACGTGTAGCGCACCGTAAGCGGATCCAGCGCCTCCGCGGATTTGACGTCCCGGAGCGGAATCGAGAACGCCGGGTGTCCCTTGGCCTTGATGGTCTCGAACGAGAACACGACGTCGTCCGCGGTGACCGGCGTGCCGTCGGCGAACTTGGCGTCCGGCCGCATCTTGAACGTCACCGACATCTTGTCCGGCGCCACGTCCGCCGTCTCCGCGACGAGCCCGTACACCGCGTCCGGCTCGTCGTTGGCTCGCGCCATCAGCGTATCGAACACCAGCTCCATCCCCTGGGCCGCGTCGCCCTTGAGGATGAGCATGTTGAAGTTATCGAAGGTGGTGAGCCCGGCGGTACCGATCTGCGAAGCCTTGCCGCCCTTGGGCGCATCGGGGTTCACGTAATCGAAATGCTTGAAATCGGCCGGATACTTGAGCTCGCCAAACACCGAGAGCCCGTGCCGCGGCTCGGCAGCAGCAGGCGCGGAAGTTCCGGCAAACAGAGAGGCGGCAATAAGAAGAGCGACGGCGTGTGCTCGGCTGAACGGGAATTTTCCGGTCTTGCTCATCGCGATCCGCCGCGTCCTCATCGTCGTCACTTCCTGTGCGCGGCCAGCGCCTGCTCTTTGGCGGGGTCGATCCACCACACCTGAGTGAACGCACTCGTCAGCGACGGCAGTGTCGCGGGATGCCCGAACACATCCCACGTCGCGATCCACTCGTAGGGATTATACCACTGCGGCACGACGTAATGACCCCAGAGAAGCACGCGATCGAGCGCGCGCGTGTAGGCGACCACCCCCTCACGATCGGGCGCCAACACGAGCTTCTCGATCAGCGCGTCGATCACGGGGCTCTTGATGCCGATCGTGTTGCGGCTACCCGGCTGATCCGCCGCGCCGGAACCCCAGAAGTCGCGCTGCTCGTTGCCCGGCGAGTTCGACTGCGGGAAGCTGTCGATGATGATGTCGAAATCGAAGTTCGTCTCGCGCTGCTCGTACTGCGCATCGTCGACCACCCGCACGGTCGCGTCGACGCCGATCTTCCGCAGGTTCGACACGTAAAAGGCGACGTGTCTCTGGAACGCGTCCGACCCGAGCAGAAACTCGACCTTGAGCGGTTGTCCAGCGGCGTTGACGAGCACGGAGCTGCCCGGCTTGATCTGCCATCCCGCCTCATTGAGAAGCTTCATCGCCATGCCGAGGTTCTTGCGCGTGTCCTCGGGCGTCGCATAGACCGGATTCTTCCATTCGGTCGTGAACACCTCGGGCGGCAGGTCCTTCTCGAACTCCTTCAGGATCTCGAGTTCGCGGCCCGTCGGCAACCCTTTGGCGGCAAGCTCCGAGTTGTCGAAATAGCTCGCCACGCGCGTGTACTGCCCGAACAGCACCGACCGGTTCAGATCTTCGAAATTGAAGGCGTAGTTGAAGGCTTGCCGGACGCGCGGATCCTTGAACTTGTCGCGCCGCGTGTTGAACACGAAGCCCTGCATCCGGGCGACGCCCTTGGTCGGGATCACCTCCTTCTTCACCCAGCCCTTTTTGATGGCGTCGAAGTTGAACTGCGTGGACCAGGCGCTGGCGGTGTTCTCGCGCCAGAAATCCGCCCGCCCCGCCTTGAAGTCCTCGAAGGCGGCCGTCCGCTCGCGGAAATACTGGAAGCGTAGCTCATCGAAGTTGTATTGGCCGATGCGAACCGGCAGATCCTTCGCCCAATAGTCTTTGACCCGCTCCAGCACGATGCGGTTGCCGGTATCGACCGTCTTGATCTTGTAGGGCCCCGACCCGAGCGGGATCTCGAGCGTGCTCTTCGCCAGATCGCGCGGTTCGCCGTTCTTGCCGGTGGCCTCCCAGAAGTGCTTCGGAAAGACGGTGAGCTGGCCCAGGATCTGCGGCAGCTCGCGGTTGCCCGCAATGTCGAAGGTGAACGTGACCTCGTGATCGCCGGTCTTCTCCGCCTTGACCACGTTCTTGTAGTAGCGCGCGTACATCGGATGCGCCTTCTTGAGCGCATCGAGACTGAACACGACATCCTCCGGCGTGATCGGCGTGCCGTCATGGAAACGCGCTTCCGTCCTGAGCCCGAACTTGGCCCAGGAGTAATCCGCAGGGTAGGACACCCACGCCGCGATCAGCCCGTACTCGGTCGATTCCTCGTCGGGGCTCCCGACCATGAGCGAGTCGTAGATCATGCCGACCGGTCCTGCCGGCACGCCTTTGATCGAGAAGGGATTGAGTGAATCGAACGTGCCTTCGGTGGCAAAGCGCACCGCGCCGCCTTTCGGCGCATCCGGATTGACCCAGTCGAAATGCTTGAAGTCAGGGCCGTACTTTGGCTCGCCGATCAGCGACAAGGCATGGTGGTGCGGGAGATCGCCGGACGCCGCGGGCGCGGCAGGAGCGGCATCTCCCTCCTGCGCCAACGCCGAAGAACCTGAGGCGGCGGCCATGGCGAGAGCTGCAACAACCGAAAGAAAAGTCGAGCACCGTCGAGCCATGTAGTCCGCTGCCATCGTCACCAAAATCCCTTGTCAGGAGATGCGGGAGGCGATGCGCCGGAAAAACACCATGCGCACACCGCTCACCGAGGCCCGCCCTCGATGGCTGACCTCTGGGAAAGTTCAGTTCCTAGCATGGCTTGATGCCAATTCGGATTAAAGATCGGCAAGATGCCGCGCGCGGTCGCATGCAAACCGCGGCAGGAAGGCGACGGATAATGCAACATAATTTCAGCCCGCTCACTCGAAACTGAGGCATTCCCGTACGGGAGGCCCAGGCGATACTTACGGAGCCGGCTTGGGTGCCTCAGGCTGAGCCGGAGCCGCTTCGGGCTGCGCGGCAGGTGCGGGGGCTGCCGCGGGCAGCGGCTGCGGATTGTCCGAAAGCGTACGAATATAGGCAATGATCGAGGCGAGTTCGCCGGTGTCGGCAACGCCGGCGAAGATCATCTTGGTGCCGGGCACGAAATCCTTCGGCTTGTGGATGAACTGCGCCAGATCGGAATAGGTCCAATCGCCGCCCTTGCTCTTCATCGCGTCCGAATAGCTGAAGCCCGGGAACGAGCCGTGCGGCCGCCCCAGCACACCCCAAAGGTTCGGCCCCGCCTTGCTCGCCGCACCTTTCTCGAACGAGTGGCACGCCGCGCACTTTTTGAACGCCGCCGCTCCATCCTCGGGGCTCGCGGTCGCGACGGACGCAACCACCTGTGCCGGATCGAAAGCGGCGGGTGCCGCACCTCCGCCGCCCGGCGCCGGCGCCGCCTCCTCCGTCGCCGCGGGAAGCGTGAATCCGTTCTTGATTTCACCGTGATGCGACTGACGCGCGATGTCGATGAAGGTCTTGGGCGCGAAGATCACAAGCAGAGCCGCCAGTACGCCGCCTGCGATTTTCGAAAATTCGAAGGAGTCAATCATTCTCGCCACCCTGCGCCGCTTGCCGATTCGATGTCGAACGCCCGTTTCACCTAACGACACCNNNCGACACCCCGGAGAGTGTCATACCCCCGCCCGCCCTCATTCCCAAAGCGAAGAAACGCCGGATTGCTCCAAACGCATCTACAAGACGCCGGTCACGCCTTGCAACCCCGTATTGCGAGGGTTTACAGCTTCCCGAAGCCGATCCCGAGGATAGGCCATCGGCCGGGCCCGTCTCCATGGGGCCAAATGTCCGTCCAGAGAACTTCGAATGACGAGAACGCTGATCATCATCCCGGCGCGCATGGCGTCGACCCGCCTCCCCAACAAGCCGCTCGCCGACATCGAGGGGATGCCGATGATCGCCCGCATCTGGCGCCAGGCCCACGCCGCCGCCATGGGTCGCGTCGTGGTTGCAGCCGACGCGGAGGAGATCTGCGCCGCCGTCCGCGCCGCGGGCGGCGAGGCATTGATGACGCGGCCCGACCACGCCTCGGGGTCCGATCGCATATTCGAGGCCCTGAACCGGGTCGATCCCGACGCCGAGGCTGACGTGGTCGTCAACGTGCAAGGCGACTTGCCGACGATCGATCCCGCGTTGATCCGCGCCTGCGCGGCCCTGCTCGACACCAAGGGCGTCCACATCGCGACGCTCGCCGCCGAGATCACCGATCCCGAGGAGCGCACCAACCCGAACGTGGTCAAGGTCGTCGGCACGCCGCTCGCCGAGCCGAACCGCCTGCGCGCGCTCTATTTCACGCGCGCCACCGCCCCCCACGGCGACGGCCCGCTCTACCATCACATCGGCCTTTATGCTTATCGCCGCACGGCGCTGGAGCGGTTTGTTGCGCTCCCTCCGTCGAGCCTTGAGAAGCGCGAGCGGCTGGAGCAGCTCCGCGCCCTCGAGGATGGCATGCGCATCGACGTGGCCGTCGTTGACACTGTTCCCCTCGGTGTCGATACTCCGGCCGATCTTGAGCGGGCCCGGCAACTCGTCGGAAAGGCGCCAGGGGCATGACCGTCTTCCGTTTCGCCGCCGCTCCCATCCACGCGCCCTCCCGGGCGTGACCGCAGCCAGCCTTCGCCTCCCATCCCAGTCTCGAGCCAGCGTCCCATGTCCACCAAGCCTCCTGCCGCACGCATTGCCTACCAGGGCGAGCCCGGCGCCAATTCTCACCTCGCCTGCACGGAGGCCTATCCGGATTTCGAGCCGGTCGCCTATCCGACCTTCGAGGACGCGCTGGCCGCGGTAAAGTCGGGCGACGTTCTCTATGCAATGATCCCCATCGAGAACTCGGTCGCCGGCCGCGTGGCCGACATTCACCACCTGCTGCCGGGCGCCAACCTCTACATCGTCGGCGAGCACTTCCTGCGCGTGCGCCACCAGCTCATGGGTATCAAGGGCGCGAGCCTGGACACCATCAAGCGCGTCATGAGCCACACCCAGGCGCTCGGCCAGTGCCGCAAAACGTTGCGCGCGCTGAAGCTTACCCCGGTTCCGGAGGCCGACACCGCCGGCTCCGCGCGCCTCGTCGCCGAGCAAAACGATCCCACCCTGGCGGCCATCGCCTCCAAGCTTGCCGCGGAGATTTACGGTCTCGCGATCCTGCGCTCCGACGTCGAGGACGAAGCCCACAACACCACGCGCTTCCTCATTCTCTCGAAAGACCCGGACGACGCCGAGCCCGAGGACGGCCCGGTCGTCACGACATTCCTGTTCCGGGTGCGCAACGTCCCCGCCGCGCTCTACAAGGCGCTCGGCGGCTTCGCCACCAACGGCGTCAACATGACGAAGCTCGAGAGCTACCAGCTCGAAGGCACCTTCAACGCCACCATGTTCCATGCCGACATCGAGGGGCACCCCGCAGAGCGTTCCGTCCAGCTCGCACTCGAGGAGCTGTCGTTCTTCTCGAGCGAGGTGCGCCTGCTCGGAACCTACCTCGCGAGCCCCTATCGCGCGGAGGCTGCGCGTGCGGCCGCAGGCCCCATGGGAAACGGCAAGTAGATCCGGATTGGCCCTGAGGAGAGACGCTCCATGAGGCTCGCGGGCAAGATCGCCATCGTGACGGGAGCGGGCTCCGGCTTCGGGCGCGGCATCGCCGAGGTGTTCGCCGAGGAAGGCGCCAAGCTCGTCGTCGCCGATATCGATGAGACGCGCGCTGCACGCGTCGCCAAGGAGATCGGCGCGCGCGCCGTGGCCGTCGCCGCCGACGTCTCGAAGGGCGCCGACGTCGCGGCGATGATCCAGGCGGCCGTCAGCGCCTTCGGCGGTCTCGACATCGTCGTCAACAACGCCGGCATCACGCACAAGAACCAGTCGCTGATGACGGTCTCCTAGGAGGAGTTCGACCGCATCTACGCCGTCAACGTGAAGTCGATCTACCTCACCACGCTGGCGGCCGTGCCCGAGCTTGAGAAGCGCGGCGGCGGCTCGATCATCAACACGGCCTCCACGGCCGGCATACGCCCGCGTCCGGGTCTCACCTGGTACAACGGCTCGAAGGGTGCGGTGATCGCGCTGACCAAATCCATGGCCGCCGAGCTTGCCCCGCGCAACATCCGCGTCAACGCCATAAATCCCGTCATCGGCGAGACAGGTCTGCTCGAAGAGTTCATGGGCGTGCCCGACACCACCGAGAACCGCGCCCGTTTCATCGCCGGCATCCCGCTCGGCGGCATGTCGAAGCCGACCGACATCGCCAACGCCGCCGTGTTCCTCGCCGACCCCG
>JAFKKW010000486.1 GCA_017304275.1 Hyphomicrobiales bacterium
GGCCAGGCCGTCGCCAAGATCAACATCCGCTACAACGATCTCTGGCGCCGTCCGACGATCGAAGCCTGGGTTCGCGACAAACTCGCACACGCGGCGGCCGAAGTCGGAGCGAAGTATGAAGTCAGCTTCTCAGGCACCGGCGACGTCTTCCTGACGAAGCCCGGTCCTCTCGTTTCCACGCTGACAGACGCCGTTCAATCCGTGACTGGCCGAATTCCAAAGCTGACGACCGGAGGCGGCACGTCGGACGCCCGCTTCATCAAGGACGTCTGCCCGGTGGTCGAGTTCGGTCTCGTCAATAAGACCATCCACGCCGTCGACGAGCACGTCCCACTCGCCGACCTCGAACGCCTGACCGCCATTTATCAGCGCTTCCTCGCCGGCTATTTCAGCGCCCAATGAGCCGGCCTCCGCAAGAGCGACAGAGCGCCGGGCGATAGGCAGCAAAGCCGCTCGAATGCTCGGATGCCGATGGCGGTGGACAGACGTAGTGCCAGTCTTCGACGTGTCTGGACCCCGACCTACGTCGGGGTGACGTCATAGGTTTCCGAGCGCCAGCCCGACATCACCGTCATCCCGGCGAAGGCCGGGATCCAGACACCGAGCCGCATCGCCCTCCGCTAGGAAGCGACCGCGCCCTACCGGAAATGCTTGCTGAGCTTCAGTCCCTGCGCCTGATAGTGGCTGCCGAGGTCGCGGCCGTAGAGCGTCTCCGGCACCTCCATCATGCGCTCGTAGACGAGCCGCCCGATGATCTGCCCGTCCTCGAGGATGAACGGCACCGTATGCGAGCGCACTTCCAGCACCACGCGTGATCCCGAGCCGCCCGCCGCCGAGTGCCCGAAACCCGGGTCCATGAAGCCCGCGTAATGCACGCGGAACTCGCCCACCAGCGGATTGAACGGCATCATCTCGGCCGCATGCGTGGGCGGGATGTGCACGGCTTCCTTCGACGCCAGGATGTAGAACTGGTCCGGATCGAGGATCAGCCGGCCCTTGTCGGCCACCACCGGCTCCCAATAGTCCGCGATCGCGCACGCCCCCTTCACGTCGACGTCCACGACACCCGTATGCCGCTTGGCGCGGTAGCCGACGAGCCCCGCCGCGTCGCCCGCCAAATCGACCGAAAGCGCAATACCGTCATTGATATCGGCCTTGGCACCGGACACGAGCGTCTCGCGCTCCTGCAGCTTCATGAGCCCCTGGTCCGTCTCGCGCGGATTGCCATGCCGGAAGCGGAGCTGCGAGAGCTTCGACCCCTTGCGCACGATGACGGGGAACGTCTGCGGACAGATTTCGGCATAGAGTGGACCCGCATAGCCCGCGGGAACGAGATCGAACGCCGACACCCCATCCGCGATCACGCGCGTGAACACGTCGAGCCGCCCCGTCGAGCTCTTGGGGTTGGCGGACGCGGCGATGGCCTGCGGCAGCGCCAAACTTTCGAGCAGCGGCACGACGTAGACGCACCCGGTCTCCAGCACCGCGCCGCGCTCAAGATCGAGCGTGTGCAGCTTGAGATCCTCGAGCCGCTCCGCAACCGTCCCGCCCGGCCCGGGCAGGAAGCTCGCCCGCACGCGGTAGGCGCGCGGCCCGAGCCTGAGATCCACGCTCGCCGGTTGCAGTTGCCCCGCTTCGATCGGCTCCGCAACCTTGAGCGCGCCCGCGGAGACCAGCACACGGATGGCCTGCACCGGCAGGATGCCGTCGGGCGCCGCGGCGCCGAGCAGCGAATCCCCGTCGGGAGCAGCAATTTTCGAAGCTTGCGACATCGCGTTAACTCCTGTCGTCATTGGCTCTAGACCATGATCGCGTCGGATCCTACCCATCCGACGCGTGAATCATTGTCTAAACTGAGGATCTGGAGCGTGCGGCAAGCACGCTCTAGACGAAGCGCCCCTTGACGCCAAGTGGCCGGAGAGGCTAATCGGGGCCTTATCCCGCGCGCATCGCAAGTTTGCGCCAGGGTCGTGGTGATTTGGCCGGCCGGCTTGCAGCCACGTTAAACAACTCGCTAAAGAGGGCTGATGCGCGTGACCCGGTTCGAGGTCCGCCCTGGCTCATGAAAGCGGGGAGGACAACCGGGTTTATTTTTGTGCCCTGGGATAGGGCCGCACACGCGAGGAACGCCCCCATGACCACAGACAAGAAGACGATCTCCGACGATCCCGCGAGCTGGAGCCCCGAGACGCAGCTCGTGCACGGCGGCGTGCTGCGCTCCGCGTTCGGCGAAACCTCCGAAGCGCTCTTTCTGACCCAGGGCTTTGTCTACAAATCGGCCGAGCAGGCTGAGGCCCGCTTCAAGAACGAGGATCCGGGCTTCCAGTACTCGCGCTTCGGCAACCCCACCGTCTCCATGTTCGAGGAGCGTATCCGCCTGCTCGAAGGCGCCGAAGTCGCCCGCGCGACCGCGACCGGCATGGCGGCCGTCACCGCCAGCCTGCTGTCGTTCCTCAAAGCCGGCGACCACATCGTCGCCGCGCGCGCCATGTTCGGCTCCTGCCGCTACGTCGTGGAGACGTTGTGCCCGCGCTTCGGCATCGCCATGACGCTGATCGACGGCCGCGACATCGGGAACTGGAAGGCGGCCCTCCGCCCCAACACCAAGGCGTTCTTCTTCGAGACGCCCGCCAACCCGACGCTCGACCTGGTCGACATCGCCGCCGTCTCCGCCCTCGCGAAAGAGCACGGCGTCACCACCGTCGTCGACAACGTGTTCGCGACGCCCATGCTGCAGCGGCCGCTCGCGCACGGCGCGGATGTCGTCGTCTACTCAGCGACCAAGCACGTCGACGGCCAGGGCCGCTGCCTCGGCGGCGCCGTGCTCTGCACCGAGAAGTTCCTGACCGACCACCTGCAGGACTTCATCCGCCAGACCGGCCCATCGATGAGCCCCTTCAACGCCTGGGTGATGCTGAAGGGCCTTGAGACGCTGCCGATCCGCGTCAAGGCGCAGAGCGCGACGGCTGCGTTCCTCGCTGACGCCCTCGCAGACCTCAAAGGCGTCTCGCGCGTCATCTACTGCGGCCGCGACGACCACCCGCAGGCCACGCTCGCCAGGAAGCAGATGACCGGCGGCGGTCAGATGATCGCCTTCGAGGTCGAGGGCGGCAAGGAGGCCGCGTTCCGGCTGCAGAACGCGCTCAGGATCGTCAAGATCTCGAACAACCTCGGCGATACCAAAAGCATCATCACCCATCCGCCGACGACGACCCATTACCGCATCGGGCCCGAGGCCCGCGCCGAGCTTGGCATCACCGACGGCATGCTGCGCCTTTCCGTCGGCCTCGAGGATCAGAACGACCTGCTCGCTGACCTCGAGGCGGCCGTTGCCGCCGCCCGCGCCGGCTGATCCTGGCACAAACCTCCGCGTACCCGCTCCACCATTCCTCTCCGTTGCCGGGGAGGTTTGGAGGAGGATTGCAGAACATTCAGCCAGCCGGGTCCCTCACCAAGATCGGCCAAAGACATTGACGCCGCGGCGCCGCGCCGTGGTAAAGCTCGCTCGCGAAGAACGAGCAATGGACCGGCCGTGTGAGCGACGAAACCCCATACGAGCAGGTAACCGACGGCATCCGCATCCGGGTCACCCCCGAATATTCGGATGACCAGTCGTCTCCTGACGAAAGCTACTTCTTCTGGATCTACACGATCGAGATCGCCAACGAGAGCACACACACGGTCCAGCTCAAGAGCCGCATCTGGCGCATCACCGACTCCAACGGCAAGACCGATGAGGTGCGCGGACCCGGCGTCGTCGGCCAGACCCCGCTCATTCCGCCCGGCCAGTCGTTCACCTATTCGTCGGGGTGCCCGCTCTCGACGCCGTCCGGCATCATGGTCGGCAGCTATCAGATGACGGACGAGGCGGGAAAGCTGTTCGACGTCGCGATCCCGGCCTTCTCGCTCGACAGCCCGTACGCCACGCGCAGTGTGAACTGACCGCGATGTCCCCCGACCAGACCAAAGCCGCCATCGAGCTCCTGGCAAGGCTCGTCAGCTTCGACACCACGAGCCATAAATCCAACCGTGCGCTGCAGAGCTTCGTCGAAGCCTATCTCGCGGAGCATGGCGTCGCCTCGCTCCTGGTGCCGACCGAGGACGGCGAGAAGGCCTCGCTGTTCGCCACCATCGGTCCCGATGACGTGCCGGGCATCGGCCTCTCGGGACACACCGACGTCGTGCCCGCCGATCCCGCTGCATGGACGAGCGATCCCTTCACGATGCGCGAGGCCGAAGGCCGCCTTTACGGCCGCGGCACCGCCGACATGAAAGGCTATCTCGCCTGCGTGCTGGCCATGGTGCCCGCATTCAAGCGCCGCCGCCTCAAAGTCCCGATGCACATCCTGTTCTCCTACGACGAGGAGGTCGGCTGCACGGGCGTCCGTCCGATGATCGCCGAATTGGGAGATCGGCTTCGGAAGCCGCGCGCCGTCATCGTCGGCGAGCCGACCTCGATGGCCGTCGTCGACGCCCACAAGGGCCCCGTGCGCTGGAACGTCGAGATCACCGGACACGCCGCGCATTCGAGCATGGCCCACCTCGGCGTGAATGCCATCACGGTCGCCGCGCGCCTCATCGGCAAGTTGAGCGAGATCGAGCAGGAGCTTGCGGCCCTGCCGCCGGACCCACGCTTCACGCCGCCCTATCCGACGCTGCAGGTCACCCTGATCGACGGCGGCATCGCCACCAACATCGTGCCGGCGGCGTGCAACTTCGTGTTCGACATTCGGTCCATGCCGGGCCTCGACATCGAAGCCATCGAGCGTCGCCTCGTCGATTTCGCTGACAACGAATGCCTGCCGGACATGCGGCGCATCGCGCCCGAGGCCGCCATCGCCATCCGTCGCGTCAACCAGGTGCCGCCGTTCGCCGCCGACACCACGTCCGACATCGTTGCGCTGGCCCTGAAGCTGGCCGGCGAGAACGCCACCACCGCCGTCTCATATGCGACCGAGGCCGGTCTCTTCCAGGCAGCGCATATTCCCTCGGTCGTCTGCGGCCCCGGCGACATCGCCCAAGCCCACACCGCCGACGAATGGATCGCCATCAGCGAGATCGAGCGCTGCCTCGCCTTCCTGCACCGCCTCGCCGATTGGGCCGAGACGTAGCGGCAGCCGTCCCCCACACCATGGCAGGGCTCATCGCGAAGCGACGCTTCGCATCGACACCCAGCCAGGGCCGAATACGTCAACGCTGAAGCAAGCGACCTCTGGATGGCCGGGTCAAGCCCGGCCATGGTGTAGGAAGG
>JAFKKW010000487.1:0-3666 GCA_017304275.1 Hyphomicrobiales bacterium
CGATCCTTTCTTTCACATGTGTAAGCAAGATCGGGCGACGACGTCGATGTGATCACAGAGGCCCGGACGGACCCGCCTCCTCGGAATTTCCCCGTCCGCCCCTGAATTGTCGGGGTGCTACACCTAGATAAGGCATGGCGATCCTGACTTTCCACGAATGGACGTCCTTCAACGAGGCCGCACGGCGGTCTCTCACGAGGACCCTGGCGAAGTTCGACTCGACCCCCGCACGCAAGCCGGTGGCGATCCTGACCGCCTGGCGTGGCGAGCTACCCGACGCCTCCGGTCGGCCCTATCCCGAGGCCGTCAGGCGGAAGCTCAACGACCAGGCGAACCGCAGGCTGGCGGCCGAGGTCAGACGTCGTGGCCTCTCCATCGTCCCTGTCGTCGGGGCGGGCCAGGAGGAGGGAGAGGACGGCGTTCTCACCGCCAACAGGGAGGAGAGCTTCCTGGTCCAGCCGGTCGGCGAGATGCCCGAGAAGGAATTCCTGGCCCACATCAAGCATCTCCTTCACAACCCCACGGGCGAGACCGGCGGAGGCCCGCACCCTCACACCCAATGGGGCGGCGTGGTCAAGCTCCCGAGCCGGCCGGGGGCGTTCATCGTCCATAACCATGGCGACCCGACCGGCCCCGAGGATTATCACGTCGGCGACCACCTCGGGACGACTGCCCGGCCCCGGAAAGCAGAACCCTACTACACCCAATTGCGGTACGGCCCGAGGGCGTCGGATTCGATGCTGGACGACCTCGACAAGCCGGATGACCTCGGTACGATCAAGGGGCGACCTGGGCGCAGGTTCACGTTGGGAGACGGGTCATGAGCGACGATCTGGAGAAGAAGGACGCCGACCGGCTCGACGAACTGAAGGCCGAGCTTTCCGGTCACTTCGGCAGGTTCACCCGCTGGAGGGCATTGTGCGTCGAGCGGGATGTCACGAACGTCGAGGGGCAGATCCGCCTGGCCCAAGAGGTCCTGGCGGCCCCATCCACGGGGACAAATGCGGAATGGCTCACTCACCTCTTGCGGCTCAAGGGCGGGAAGAGCTTCGATGTCGATGAAATGCTCGCCGGCGACGGCCCGGCGCGGTGGCGGCTCAGCGTTGCCGGCAGGAACGGGAGCAGGAACCCGACCACCGCTCCCGTGGCCGACCCGAGCGCCTTCAGCTCCTTGTCGTCGACCTTTTCGTTCTTGGCAGCCTTCTCCCACTGCTCCTTGCTGTAGACCGCGGCCTTGATGCCCGGAGGAATGGCCATGCCGAGCGGCACCATGACCATGAGGTGATCGTCGGTGCTGCCTTCGACCTGACGGATCGCCGCCGACACCAGCACCATGCCAGAGTTGCCGTCGAGGCGCTCGTGGTGCGTGAGGCAGATGTTCTTCTCTTCCTTGGTCTCCTTGCCGTCCTTGTCATGCTTGACCAGCGGCGCCTTCTCGCAGAGCTTCACCCACGCGCTCTGCTTGCCGGCCGGAGCCTTGGCATCCTTCGCGGCCGGTGCGGCCTCCTTCTTGGCGTCCTGCGCGAAAGCCGGGAAGGCGGCGAGCCCCAGCGCCAGGACGAGTGCCGCGCCACCCGCCATCACGCCGCGACCCAAGCTCATTGCAAAGCCATCTCTGTGCGACATCGGAAAATCGACCTTTCGTATATGAGCCAGTCCAGAAGCCGCTCGACGTACCCCGGTCAGCAGCTCAACCCCACTTCGCAGCGCTCAAACGGCTAACAGTTGGCGCGCGCCCCTGACGCATTTCGCGTCGTCCGGCCCGGCACTAAAGCCTGGAATGAGGCAATCCCGTGGCCGCAGAAATCTAGCTGGCATCTTGCACAGGTGGATGTGACGTCGCCGTGGCAATCCCGCCACGCAAGCGACGCGCCGATCCGCCATTCCCATGCGCCGGATGTGTGCTACGTGAACCCTGGGCTGCCAGCAAATCCAATGCTTTGTCCCGCCTGGGCAGCAAGATCTCGGAACCTCGGGAAGCAGTCCCGGGGTTCGACCTCACCTATCGGAGCGACCGACGGAATGCGCGCGCGAGCCCGGCTCCCGGAAAAGGAACGATCCGTGCAACGAATGATGGTCGCGGGCGTCGCAGTCCTGGCGCAGATCGTGGCCCTTGAATCGGCGGCGCGCGCAGAGCCGGCACACGCCATCGCCATGCATGGCCCGCCTGCCCTGGCCCAAGGTTTCCCGCATTTTCCCTACGTCGACCCCGATGCCCCGAAAGGCGGCCGTGTGACGCTCGGCTCGTCCGGCTCCTTCGACAACCTCAATCCCATGATCGTGCGCGGCGAGCCGGTGCAGGGCATCCGCGAGTTCGTCGTCGAAAGCCTGATGGCCCGCAGCCAGGACGAGCCGTTCACACTGTACGGCCTGATCGCCGAGACGGTCGACGTTCCGGACGACCGCAGTCAGGTGACCTTCAAGCTCGATCCGCGGGCAAAATTCTCGGACGGCACGCCGCTGACTGCCGCCGACGTCCTCTTCTCCTTCGAGGTGCTGCGCGACAAGGGCCGGCCCAACTACCGCACCTACTACAAGAAGGTCGCCAAGACCGACGTGCTGTCCGATCACGAGATCCGCTTCGTCTTCGCCGACGCCGAGGACCGCGAGTTGCCCCTCATTCTCGGTCTCATGCCGATCCTGCCGCGCCACGCAATGAACGCGGACAAATTCGAGGAAACGACGCTGTCGCCCTTGATCGGCTCCGGCCCCTATCGCATCGCCGGCATCGATCCCGGCCGCTCCATCACCTACCGCCGCGACCCGGACTATTGGGCGCGCGATCTGCCCGTCAACCGCGGCCGCTTCAACTTCGATGAGATACGCTTCGAATATTATCGCGAGGGATCGACGCAGTTCGAAGCGTTCAAGACCGGCGCCATCGACCTCAGGAACGAGGACGATCCCGCGATGTGGGCCAAGCGTTACGATTTTCCCGCCGTTCGCGACGGGCGCGTCGCGCGCGAGGAAATTCCGATCGGCCTGCCGGCCGGCATGACGGGCCTCGTCTTCAACACCCGCCGCACCGTGTTCGCCGACGCGCGCGTGCGCGAAGCGCTGATCCAGCTCTTCAACTTCGAATGGGTCAACAAGAGCTTTTTCAATGGCCTCTACCGGCGCACCCAAAGCTATTTCGAACGCTCGATCCTGTCCTCCGCCGGCCGGCCCGCCGATGCACGCGAGCGCACGCTGCTCGAACCGTACGCCAGCGCCGTCCTGCCGGAGCTCATGCAAGGCACCTGGCGTGCGCCGGCGAGCGACGGGACCGCTCAGAACCGGAGCAACGCGCGCCACGCCTTCGAAATGCTGGAGGCTGCAGGATATGTCCTCAGAGACGGCCGCCTCGTCGACCGCACCGGCAAACCCTTGACCTTCGAAATCCTCGCCTCGAACACCGGCCAGGAGCGTCTGCTGGGCGCCTTCACGGGCGATCTCGCACGCCTCGGCATCCGCGCCCGCATCCGTGTCGTCGACAGCGCCCAGTATCAGGCGCGACTCAGGACCTACGACTACGACATGATCCAGTTCACCTGGCCATCGTCGCTCTCGCCCGGCAACGAGCAGCTCTTCCGCTGGTCGTCGCGGGTCGCGGACGATCCGGGATCGTACAACTACGCCGGCGTAAAAAACCCGGCTGCGGACGCCATGATCGCCGCCATGCTCGCC
>JAFKKW010000487.1:3679-8928 GCA_017304275.1 Hyphomicrobiales bacterium
TGCTCGCCGCGGACTCGAACGATGACTTCGTCTCCGCCGTGCGCGCGCTCGACCGTGTTCTGCTATCCGGGCAGTACGTCATCCCGCTATTCTTCCCGCCGGCCCAGTGGGTCGCCTCATGGAACCGCCTCGCGCATCCCGGCAGAATGCCCCTCTTCGGATTCAACCTCGACACCTGGTGGGTCCGGCCACGCAATTGACGCCCGAGACACGAAACAAAGACAATGCACACGCCCCTTTACACACCCTCCCACAATCTGCCCTTCAACATGGCGCGCTATTGCCTTGCCGGCGCAGCCGCCGCGACGCCCGGCAAGCCCGCGCTGATCGTCATCGCCGACGCGAGTGGCGCGCCGGCTGAAATCTGGACCTACGCCGACTTGGAGGACGCCGTGCTGCGCACGGCGGGTGCGTTGCACGCCATGGGTCTTGCCGCAGGCGATCGCGTCATGATCCGGCTGGACAACACGAGCGCCTACGCGATCCTCTTTTTCGGCGCCATCGCCGCAGGTCTCGTCGCGCTGCCAGCCTCGAGCCAGCTCACCGACCGCGAGGCCCTGTTCCTGCTCGAAGACAGCACCGCCGCGGCCCTTGCTGCGCCCTCCCCTCTCTCCTTGGGGGCAAGGGTCGGGGAGGGTTTCCCCCAACCTCTCCTGCTTACGCCCGACGACATCGCACGCATGATGCGCGAGGGGCCTCGCATTGATTATGCCCCGACGCGCGCGGAGGACCCGGCGTTCCTCATCTACACCTCCGGCACCACCGCCAATCCGAAAGGCGTCCTTCACGCGCAACGCGTCGCCGTGGGCCGACGTCCGATGTATCAGGGCTGGTACGGCATCACGATGGAGGATCGCGTGCTGCATGCCGGCGCCTTCAATTGGACCTTCACGCTCGGCGTCGGCCTGACCGATCCCTGGGCCAACGGCGCCACCGCCATCGTCTACACCGGCGAGAAGGACCCGGCGCGATGGCCCGCGCTGATCGACAAAACCGAAGCGACCTTGTTCGCGGGCGTGCCCGGCGTTTTCCGCCAGATCCTTAAGTACGCTGACCTGACGCTGTCATCCATGCCGACGCTGCGCCACGCTCTGATGGCGGGCGAGGCGCCGCCGCCGGGATTGTTCGAGGACTGGACGGCGACCACCGGCACGCCCCTCTACGAGGGGCTCGGCATGAGCGAGATCTCGACCTACATCTCGACCGGCCCCGACGTGCCGAGAAAGCCCGGTACGGTCGGCAAGGCACAGCCCGGCCGGCGCGTCGCCATTCTCGCCCCGGACGGCACCGGCGCGCCGTTGCCTCCTGACGCCGAAGGCCTCATCGCCGTGCATCGCTCCGATCCGGGTTTGATGCTCGGCTACTGGAACCGTCCCGGCGAGCAGGCCGACATCGTGCGCGGCGAATGGTTCGCGGGCGGCGACATCGGCCGCATGGACACCGACGGCTACATCGCGCACCTCGGCCGCAACAACGAGGTCATGAAAGCGCTCGGCTATCGCGTGTCACCGATGGAGGTGGAGGCCGTGCTGGCCGCCCATCCCGACATTGCAGAGGTCGCCTGCGCCGAGGTCGCCGTGCGGGCCGACGTGCACGTCGTCGGCGCGTTCATCGTGCTCAAGCCCGGCGCCACGCCGGACGCCACGGACATCCGCTCTTTCGCCGCCGAACGCCTCGCCGCCTACAAATGCCCGCGCGAGATCCGCTTCGTGGATGCCCTTCCCCGCACCGCCAACGGCAAGATCAAGCGCGCCGCCCTCGTCAGCTCCTGACCCAAAGCCGACTTCGGTTCCAGGGGTGCGCACCTATTAGTTGGCAAAGCGTTCGAGGCGGCCAAGACAGCACAAGCGCCAGTGCTCATTGCCGGCGGGATCGGTCATTCGACCGCACCGCTGGCTGAGACGGTGGCCCACAGGTATGCTGGCATCGAGGTTAGAGAGCGTCCGGAAGCGGCGGGCGGGATTGCGGCCCAGCGCAGTCCTGCTGGTACAAGATCCGCTGATGCAGCGGCGAACAGATGAGAGGGTGTCCGATGCCAGGAAAACGCTTCACACGGCGTGAAACCATTGCTGGGGCAGCTCTCGCGGCGGTTGGAAGTCTGTCGCCGAGCTTCACCCACGCAGCAGATCCGAAATTAGTTATCGAGGAAAACAACAGCATGCCATTGCTCAGATTTGACATCTATCAAGGCCGTAGCGACCAAGAGCTCCAAACGCTGCTCGACACGGCACACCGCGTCATGGTGGAAGCATTCAAGGTGCCGCAGAGGGACCGCTACCAGATCGTCAACGAGCACCGTCCGTCGCGGATGATCGCTGAAGACACGGGACTGGGTATACCCCGCACCAACCACTTCGTGATGATTCAAATAACGACGCGACCGCGCAGCCGGGAAATGAAAGAAACATTCTATAAGCGGATGGTTGAGGAGCTGGAGAAACATTGTGGCATTGCGCCATCCGACGTCATGATAAACTTTGTTACGAATACAGATGAAGATTGGTCTTTTGGACTCGGTCGCGCACAATTCCTGACCAAGGAGTTGTGAGGACATGTGCTGGTTTCTTGCGTTCACGGCATGAATAGCGCGCGGCAAGCCCTATGGAAGCAGGGCTGCCGCTTTCGCTCGGGCACCAGCCAATCGCCGTTGATGCGCACGTCCGCTCCTGGCCCCCTAGCAGACCATCGACGGTAGCAGGAAAGCCGCGTCCTACGCCGCCTTCGCCCCCTTGGCGGCGATCTCCGCCAGCGCCGACACGAACCCGCGCACGCCCTTGAACCGCGTCTCCGGCTGGTCCCAATCGCCACGGAAGATGAGCTTGTGATCGGGCTGCAGCTTGGCGAGCCCGCGCGAGGCCTGCAGGAACTGCGCGAGCCCCTGCGCATTGGCGAACTGATTGCGATGGAACGTGACGACCGCGCCCTTCGGCCCCGCGTCCACCTTGGCGATCCCGGCCGCCCGGCAAAGCCCCTTGATCTCCATCACATCGAGCAGATGTCCGACCTCGGGCGGATAGGTGCCGAAGCGATCGACCAGCTCGGCCGCGAACGCATCGATCTCCGCCCGCGTCTCGAGCGCCGAGAGCCGCCGGTAGAGTCCCAGCCTGAGTTGCAGGTCGGCGACGTACGTCTCGGGAATGAGCACGGAGATACCGATCGAAATCTCCGGGCTCCACTTGTCGTCGGCTTCGAGGTCGCCGCCTTTCAGGGCCGCGACCGCCTCTTCCAGCATCGACTGGTAAAGCTCGAAGCCGACCTCGCGAATGTGCCCGGACTGCTCCTCGCCGAGCAGATTGCCCGCGCCGCGGATATCGAGGTCATGCGAGGCCAGCGAGAACCCCGCCCCCAGCGTATCGAGCGACTGCAGAACCTTGAGCCGCTTCTGCGCGCCTTCGGAGAGCACCTGTCCCGGCGGCGTGGTGAAATAGGCATACGCACGCCGCTTCGACCGTCCGACGCGGCCGCGGAGCTGATAGAGCGCCGCCAGTCCGAACATGTCCGCGCGATGCACGATCAGCGTGTTGGCGTTCGGCACGTCGAGGCCCGACTCGACGATCGCCGTCGAGAGCAGCACGTCGTATTGACCCTCGTAGAACGCCGTCATGATGTCCTCGAGCTCGGACGGCGCGAGTTGCCCATGCGCACGCGCCACCTTGAGGTGCGGCACGGCTTCCGCCAGGAACTCCGCCACCTCGTCGAGGTCTGAGATGCGCGGCGCCACGTAGTAGGTCTGCCCGCCGCGGTCGCGCTCGCGCTTCAAGGCGTCGATCAGGATCACCGGATCGAATTCCGAGATGTAGGTGCGTACCGCGAGCCGGTCCACCGGCGGCGTTGTGATGAGCGACAATTCCCGCACGCCCGTCAAAGCCAACTGGAGCGTGCGCGGGATCGGCGTCGCCGACAGCGTCAGCACGTGCACGTCCTCGCGCAGTTGCTTCAGCCGCTCCTTGTGCGTCACGCCGAAGTGCTGCTCCTCGTCGATGACGAGCAGGCCCAGCCGCTGGAACGCGATCTGCTTGCCGAGCAGCGCATGCGTGCCGACCACGATGTCGATGGTGCCGTTCTTGAGACCGTCCTTGACCGCCGTCAGATCCTTCGCCGCCACGAGCCGCGACGCCTGTGCCGTATTGAGCGGCAACCCCTTGAACCGCTCGTTGACCGTACGCGAATGCTGCCGCGCGAGCAGCGTGGTCGGCACCACGATCGCCACTTGCAGTCCGTTCATGGCCGCGACGAACGCCGCCCTCAGCGCCACCTCCGTCTTGCCGAAGCCGACGTCGCCGCACACGAGCCGATCCATGGGACGCCCCGACTGCAGATCGGCCAGCACCGCATCGATGCTCGCCGCCTGGTCCTCGGTCTCCTCGTAGGGGAACCGCGCCACTAACTCGTCGTAGGCGCCGTGCGGGGGCGCCAGCACGGGCGCCTCGCGAAGCTGCCGCAGCGCCGCGATCTTGATCAGCTCGCCTGCCATCTCGCGCAGGCGCTTCTTGAGGCGCGCCTTGCGCGACTGCCAGGCCACGTCGCCGAGCTTGTCGAGCTGCGTATCGCCGTCGTGAGACCCGTAGCGCGACAAGAGCTCGATGTTCTCGACCGGCAGGTAGAGCGTATCGCCGCCTGCATATTTCAGCTCGAGACAGTCATGCGGCGCGCCGAGCGCCGTGATGGTCTTGAGCCCATGGAACCGCCCGATGCCATGGTCCGCATGCACGACGAGATCGCCCACCGACAGGCTCGTCGCTTCCGTCAGCACGTCCGCCGCGCGCTTCGCCTTGCGCCGCGGCCTGACGAGACGGTCGCCGAGAATGTCCTGCTCGGCAACGACGACCAGCTCCGGCGTCTCGAAGCCTTGCTCGAGCCCGAGCACGGCAAGCCCCGTCACGCCCGGCTCGAGCGCCAGCGCGTCCGCGTAGCCGTCGACCTTCGCCTGCGCCTTGAGCCCATGGTCGGCGAGCAGCGAGCCCAGCCGCTCCCGCGCGCCGGGCGTCCACGCCGCAACGATCACGCGCCGGTGCGAGGCCTGAACCTGCTTGACGTGCGCGACGACGGCGTCGAACACGTTGGCGTCGGGGTTCTGCCGCTCCGCCGCGAACGAGCGGCCCATGCGCCCGCGCCAGGGCCGTACGCCCTCGCCGTCCGCCATCTCGAACGGCGTCAGCCGCACGACCTTGTGCGCACCGAGCGCCTTGCCCCATTCCTTCGCGTCCAGGAACATCGTATCTGGCGGCACCGGCTTGTACGGCGGCGCA
>JAFKKW010000488.1 GCA_017304275.1 Hyphomicrobiales bacterium
GTCCTCACCAAGGCCGTCGAACTCGTCAAAAAGGGACGTGGCATCGACATCGACCTTCTCGCACTGCCGCTCGACGACAAGCCGTCCTACGAGCTGCTCGCCAAGGCCGACACGGCGGGCGTGTTCCAGCTCGAAAGCACGGGCATGCGCGAGAGCTTGAAGCGGCTCAAGCCCGACCGCTTCGAGGACATCATCGCCATGGTGGCGCTCTACCGCCCCGGCCCCATGGACAACATCCCGACCTACATCAACCGCAAACACAACGAGGAGCCGGTCGACTACCTGCACGACATGCTGAAGGGCATCCTGCACGAGACCTACGGCGTCATCATCTACCAGGAGCAGGTGATGCAGATCGCGCAGGTCATGGCGGGTTATTCGCTCGGCGACGCAGACCTCTTGCGCCGCGCCATGGGCAAGAAGGACAAGGACGAGATGGCGAAGCAGCAGGCGCGCTTCGTCGAGGGCGCGCTGAGGAACGGCGTCAAGAAGGACGATGCGGTCTATATCTTCGAGCTGGTCGACAAGTTCGCGGGCTACGGCTTCAACAAGTCCCACGCGGCCGCTTATGCGCTGGTGAGCTATCACACTGCTTACATGAAGGCGAATTTCCGCGAGGAGTTCCTGGCGGCGTCCATGACACTCGACGCCGGCAACACCGACAAGCTCGCCATGTTCGCGGCCGAGGCGCGCAAAAGCGGCATCCGCGTGTTGCCGCCGTGCGTGAATGTTTCCGCCGTAGAGTTCATGGCTGAGGCGCCGAAAAAAGGAGAGGAGCACGGTGCCATCCGTTACGCGCTGGCGGCTCTCAAGAACATCGGCGCCTCCGCCGTCGAGACCATCGTCGGGAGTCGTAACGACAAGGGCAGCTACACGTCGCTCGCCGACTTCGCCTCGCGCATCAATACGAAGGCCGTCAACAAGCGCGCGCTCGAAACGCTGGCCGCTGCGGGCGCCTTCGATACGTTCGAGAAGAACCGTGCGCTCGTCTACGCCAACGTCGAGCAGATGATGACGGAAGCCGGCCGCAAGGCCGACGACGACCAGACGGGGCAGGGCAGCCTGCTCGGCGGCATGGAGACCAACGCCGCGCCTGTCGTCCTGAAGCTGAAGCCGGCGGAAGCCTGGACACCCATGGACAAGCTGCAGAAGGAGTTCGAGGCCATCGGCTTCTTCCTTTCCGGGCATCCGCTCGATCAGTACGAGAAGGCGCTCGAAAAACTCGGTGTGCGCCGTTACGTGGACTTCGAGGCGGCAAGCTCACGCGGCGCCATCGCGGGCCGCCTCGCCGGCATCGTCATCGCCGCGCGCGAACGCCGTTCGGCAAAAGGCAACAAGTTCGCGTTTGCGCTCTTCTCCGACACCAGCGGACAGTTCGAGGCCGTCATCTTCTCCGATACGCTCGCGCAATCCCGCGATCTGCTCGAATCCGGCAACGCGGTGCTTCTCGATGTCGAGGGCGAGCGCGACGGCGAGGCTCTGAAATTGCGCGTGCAGAATGTGAAATCGCTCGACGAGGCCGTGGAGCAGATCCCGCGCCGGATACGCATTCTGGTGGACGGCGAGACGGTTGGCCGCAATCCGGCGGGGCTCGAACAGCTCAAGGCCCTGTTGCGTCCCGGAAAAGGCGAAGCGACGATTGAGGTGCAGCTTTCCGGCTATGTGCGTCCGGTGCCGATTGCACCGAGGGAAAAATACGATCTCTCCGCGAGGACGATAGGACGCATCACAACCGTGCCCGGCGTCATAGAAGTGATCGAAACCTGATGGAATTTGCCCTCGCCAAGCGCCGGAACCAACCCCCGGCGCGCGGAGTTTTTCGAGGCCATGTTTCAGTCGATGGGTCGAGATTTCCTGTGTCCGCGTTCTGTCGGGGACGATACGTGCACCGCTTTTGCGCGTATCGACGGCGATCCAGCCTCGTCTTTGATTTGTTTCCTGCCCTGGCGGATGCCCTACAGGCTGGCGCATGTTGCCCGCATCGTGCCGCGGAATTTCCTCGCCTGCTATGAGATGCCGCGCGCCATCGTGAGCTCGGAGCCCGACCTCTGCGTGCGCGCCCTCGATGCCCTGGTCGAAGATGCCATGCGCGTGTTCGACCGCGCGCGTCTCGACCCGGCGCAGCTCCTTGTCGTTGGCTTGAGCATCGGCACGGCGGTCGCGACCGTGCTCGCCAATCGGATCGGCGCGCGCCTGTGCTCCATTGCCTCCGCCGACCGCGGCGATCTCACGCTGTGGGAGAGCCCTGCGTCCACCCAGGTCAGAAAGCTGGCCGAGGCGAAAGGTTATCGCCTGTCCGACTTCACGCGCGCGCTCACCGGGCTGCACACGGTCGAGAACCTCGCCAACCTCGCCCCCGGTAGCCGTTTCGTCTTCGGCCTCAAGGATGAATTGATCCCCGAGCCACGCCGGCAGGGACTGATCTCGGCGGTGCACGATGTTTTGCCGGCGGCCGAGGTCAGCTACGTCGATGCCGGCCACTTCGGCACCATGAGCGAGACGGTGGGGCGCGGATTGGGCGATCAGGCCGAGGTTGAGGTTCAACGCGCGCGGGCTTGAGCGGCGACCGTACGCCGGTCTCCATGTGCCCGATCAGCCTCAGATCGCGCGCAAAATCGACGCTCTCACTTAAATCCTGCTGTGAATCGTGCTGCACTGGCTTGCAACAGCAAGTGAGGACAGCAAGGGGCGCCCATGTTCCCGATCGGTGACGACAATAGCGCACGACGCTCGACGCCCGTCGTCACGATTGCGCTGATCATCATAAACGTCCTCGTTTTCCTGCTTGAGCTTCAGCGTGGTGAAGGATTCATCACGGAGTGGGCCTTCATACCGGCGCGGTTCTCCGATAGCCCGTCAGGTGATTGGGTGACGCTGTTCTCGGCCATGTTCATGCACGGCGGCTGGCTGCATCTCGGCGGCAACATGCTCTACCTTTGGATCTTCGGCGACAACGTCGAGGATCGCTTTGGGCCTGTGCGCTATCTGTTGTTCTATCTCGCCGCCGGACTTGCGGCGACGTTCGCCCAATATGCCGTCAATCCGGGCTCTGCGATTCCGAACGTCGGCGCGTCAGGCGCGATCGCCGGCGTGCTTGGCGCTTATCTGCTGATGTTTCCGAAAGCGCGCGTCGACGTTCTCCTGGGACGCCAGGTCGTCGCCATGCCGGCCTTCATCGTACTGGGCTTCTGGGTCGTCCTTCAGTTCGTGAGCGGCGTCGGCTCGATCGCCGATACGGCGCAGACCGAGCAGGGAGGCGTGGCATACATGGCCCACGTCGGCGGCTTCGTGGCCGGTCTTGTGTTCGGTGTTTTGCTGGGCGGATTGCGACGTCCGGGCGGCATTGCCTGAAGAACCATCGCATTGCATTGCAAGATCAAATCGTTCGCGACGGAACGATTGCCTATAGTTCCTGCGCAGAAGCATGTTTATGCCTTGTAACGTTACCAAGTTTCACCTAGTCTATCGGGAATAATAAGCACGATCGGCCTGAAGAGGGACGGACACGTCGAGGAAAGGGCACACGGCAGACCGCGCCGTGATCCGTCTCGAACCCTTGGAGGTCCATATGCCCGATGGCTTCGTCTCCGGTGCTTTTTCCCTGAAAAAGACGGCACTTCTGGCTGCGCTCGGCGCGGTGTGTCTGGCCCATGGCGCGTCGGCAGGCGAGGAGCGGGCGGAACGGGTCCGCGGTTATTTCTGTGAGGCGAAGGCCGACCAGATCGCCTTCCTGAACTTCAAGGCGCGCGGCGAGACGGAGGTCATGGCGGCCAACGCCGTCAACAAAGGCAACGCCAGGATGTCCTGCGCGCCCTACCTGCCGCTGATGGCCATTCCCGGCAAGGAGCAGACGGTGATGGAAGGCGGCCTGGTCTACAAGCTGCAGAGCTTCACGTTCCTGCCCGACAAGGTCGAGCGCTGGAGCGGGACCGTCCTCGGCTCCCTGCAGCAGGCCGCACACGACCAGGACATCTGAGCCACAAGGTCAAAACAAAACCTGCGCGAAAATGAAAGACCCCGGCGCTCGCCTGAGCCCGGGGTCTTCGCATGCATGGCGATACGGATCGCCGCCTCCGATCACCAGACCGCGGACTTGCTTCCGTTTGCGCGCCGAGGCTTGCGATCGCGTTCCCTGTACTTGTCCTTATCCTTGTACTTGCTGGACGAGGACGACGAGCAGAAGAAGAAGCAGCCGCCACCGCTGTTATCCTCGACGACCTCGACCGGCTTCGGACGCGGCGTCGGCTTCGTGATCTTGGCAACCACCTCCGGCATCTGCACGATGAAGTCGGTGCCCGCATACTTCGTTTCACTGCGTGCCACGTCGTAGCTGGAGACGATCAGCGTGCTGCCGGGCTTCACTACTTCCGCGATCCGGTCGGCGACGTCCTGCGGCAGCCGGATACGGTCCAGCGTGCGGGCCGCCTTGGCCGTGTCGGTCTCGAGCGGCATCTTCACGGCCTCAGCCGTCGTCTTTTTCTTTTTGTCGCGCGATCCGACGTTTTCGAAGCTGCTGGCGCGGGTCGAATATTCGTTGACCTCCGTCACCTGCCACTTGAGGTCGGTCTTGCTGTCGTCCTTCCAGTCGACCGCGGAGAAGATGAAGGTGTCGAGCGGCACCTCCGGGTTCTCGATCGTCGCCTGCGCCTCGATCACCGGCTCGAAGCCCTGGCGAACCTGGACCTGCCCGGTCGCGGAGCTGATGAACACCGAGACGGGAAACGCACGGTTCTGCTCCTGGCGGTCGAAGGCAGCGACCGCCTTCTTGGCGGCGACCTCTGCGGCTGCGGCGTCCTTGATCTCGGCCTTGGCGTTCTTGCGGTCGCTCAGCGCCTTGGCGATGGCCTGGTCCGCGGCCTTCACGGCCTCGGCGGCGTCCTTGGCTGCGTTGGCCGTGCGCGCCACGTCGTCGTTGAGCGGAGCCAGCCGCTCCCGCTCGCTGGCTTCGGCAGCGCGCAACGCTTCGAGAGCGTCCGCACGCATCTTGGCGATGCTCTTCGCGTTGAGGCGCGCTTCGATCTTCTTGAGCGCGCGCTCCTGGGACTGCAGAGCCGCCTTGGCCTTGTAGGCGTCACGGTCGGCGGCCTTCGCCGCGCTACGCGCCGCCTTGGCCGCGGCCTGCGCGTCGGAGATGGCGCCGATGGCGGCCTTCTCGCCTTCGACGGCAGCGGCCTGGCGTTCGCCGGCGGCCGTGACCGCAGTCAGGAGATCCTGGCGCTCGGCCCGGC
>JAFKKW010000489.1 GCA_017304275.1 Hyphomicrobiales bacterium
CTGCGTTCTCCGCCGCGAGCCAGGGGCGCGCCGTCGCCGGCCATGTCCTCGCCGACCTCACCAATGCCGAGCGGCCTCCTGCCGCCTACCGCAACACCTGCTGGTCGATGCTGGCGCCGAACGACAGCGTGAAAATCGGCGCCGACTATGTGCCCGGCGACGTCAAAGGCAAGCACGCGCTGGCCGCCAAGGACAGCTTCATCTCGAAGACCGGAGAAAGCGCCGCGCTGCGCAAGGAAACGTACGAGGAAAGTATCGCCTGGTATCAGACCCTGACCAACGCCATGTTCGCCAAGACCGCCTCGACCACCGGCCGCCTCCCCGACGGCGACCGCGGCTGACGAGGAATCGCTTCCCTGCGAAGCAGGACGCCGCCGCACCGTGGGATCCACGCCTCTCAGCCGGGAGCGGCCGGAATCGAGGGCGGAATCGCCGGAGAGGCGCCACGACGCGAGCGGATGAAACGCAAGTAAATACAACGATTAGGCCCGGCAGGACTGGAAGATTTCCACCGCCTGACGCCGCTTAGCGCGCGTTCGGAGAGAAACGCTTTATACTCTCCCGCTATCCTCGGCGGTCGGAAGGGGATTTTTTGCGGGGGATATGACGGCGCCGTTAGGCGTTTGCCTCTGCAACACATGACCCGAAGAGGGCTTTACGCTCTGGCAGCGGCCCGGCGGACGCATTGCGGCGGACGCTGCACGGGCGAAAGCGGAGAGATCGATGGCGTTGATCCTGCTTCTGATCGCCCTGATCGCAGTCGCGATCGCGCTCGGCATGATGCGCGCCGCGCCCTGGCAATGGGCGATAGGGCTCGGAGCCATCACGCTCGCTTGGCAGTGCGGTTTCTTTCACGGCGAAGCCCACTTTCCGCAGATCGGCGGTCTCGGCTTCCTGACGTGGCTCGGCCTGGTTGCGCTCGGCGCGCTGTCGATCGCCGACGTACGCCGCCGCGCCGTCGTGCAGCCGGCCTTCAAGCTCGTGCGCGGCATCCTTCCCAAGGTCTCCGACACCGAGCAGCAGGCACTCGACGCCGGCACCGTCGGCTTCGACGCCGAGATCTTCTCCGGCACGCCCGACTGGACCAAGCTGCGCGCCGTCCCGCCCATCGTTCTGACGCCCGAGGAGCGCGCCTTCCTCGACGGGCCGACGGAAGAGCTCTGCCGCATGATCGACCACTGGCAGATCCGTCACACCGAGCGGAAGATGCCGGCCGAAATCTGGGATTTCGTGAAAGCGCACGGCTTCCTCGGCATGCTGATCTCGAAAGATCACGGCGGTCTCGGCTTCTCCGCCCAGGCCCAGTCGCTGATCCTCGGCAAGATCGCCTCGCGCTCTCCCGACGTCGTCACCATCGTCATGGTGCCGAACTCGCTCGGCCCCGGCGAGCTGATCGAGAAATATGGCACCGACGCGCAGAAGGAGCACTATCTGCCGCGCCTCGCCGCCGGCCTCGAGGTGCCGTGCTTCTCGCTGACCGGTCCCACCTCGGGCTCCGACGCCGCCACCATGCGCGACATCGGCACGGTCGCAAAAGGCGAGCACGAGGGCCGCGAGGTCACCGGCATCCGCCTGTCCTGGGACAAGCGCTACATCACGCTCGGCCCCGAGGCGACGCTGGTCGGTCTCGCCTTCCGCCTCTTCGATCCCGACAAGCTGCTCGGCGACAAGGAGGACATCGGCATCACCGTGGCCCTCATTCCGGCCCATCATCCTGGCGTCAACATCGGCCGCCGCCACCTTCCGTCCGGCGCCGCGTTTCCCAATGGACCCAACTGGGGCACCGACGTGTTCATCCCCATGGATTGGGTGATCGGCGGCGAGAAGATGGTCGGACAGGGGTGGCGCATGCTGATGGAATGCCTGGCCGCGGGCCGCGCCATCTCGCTGCCGTCCTCGGCCACGGCGGGCGCCAAGGCGATGCTGCGCGTGTCGAGCGCGTATGCCCGCATCCGCCGCCAGTTCGGCCTGCCGGTCGGGCGCATGGAAGGCGTCGAGGAGCCGCTGGCGCGCCTGGTCGAGACGGCCTACGTCAACGAGGCCGCGCGCGCGGTGACGGCGGCCATGGTCTCGCGTGGCGAGCGCCCGTCCGTCATCTCCGCGCTCATGAAGTACCAGACCACCGAGCGACTGCGCCGCGCCGTGAATGACGCCTTCGACATCCACGGCGGTCGCGCCATCTGTGATGGCCCGTCGAACTACCTGCAGGCGGCCTACCAGCTCGTGCCCGTCGGCATCACCGTCGAGGGCGCCAATATCCTGACCCGCACGCTGATCACGTTCGCGCAGGGCGCATTGCGTTCGCACCCCTACCTCTACGCGGAGGTGAAGGCGGTGCAGGATCCCGATGCCGCCGCAGGCCTCAACGCCTTCGACGATGCCTTCGGCGGCCACATCGCGTTCTCGATCTCGAACCTGACCGGCGCCTTCTTTCACAACGTCACGCTCGGCATGTTCGCCGAGGCGCCGAAGGAGGCACATGGCCTCGCGCCCATCTATCGGCAGCTGTCGCGCGCCGCGCGCAACTTCGCCCTGGTGGCGGATATGACGGTCGCCTTGCTCGGCGGCGGCCTCAAGGTCAAGCAGAAGCTGACCGGCCGCCTCGCCGATGCGCTCTCCGAGATCTACCTCACCGCCTGCGTGCTGAAACGCTTCGAGGACGACGGCAAGCCGGAGGCCGACCGCGCCATCGTTGCCTTCGCCGCCGCCAACGGTCTGCACCGCTTCGAGGAGGCGCTCCGCGGCACTATCGAGAACTTCCCCAATCCCGTCGCGCGCGCATTGCTGCGCGTGATCGTGTTCCCGTTCGGCCGCCACTACTATCCCGCCCCCGATGCGCTCGGCTCGCGCATCGTGCGCGCGGTTCTCACCCCCGGCGAGGTCCGCGACCGCCTCACACGCGACATCTACGTGTCGGACGATCCCGACGACGCGACCGGCCTGCTGGAGGTCACCCTGAAAAAGGTCGTGCAGGCGGAGGAGGCCGAGAAGAAGCTCGAACGCGCCGTCCGCGCCGGCACCGTGCGCCGCTTCCATGGCCATGACTGGATCGCCGAGGCCGCGGATGCGGGCTCGATCACCGAGAGCGAGGCACAGCTCCTGCGCGAGACCGAGGCCTTGACCCAGCGTGTCATTGCCGTCGATCATTTTGCGCCCGAGGAGCTGATGCCGCATTATCGCAAAGCCGCACCTGCGAGCCTGGGCCACAATTCCCGCGGCCTGACCGGTGCGGATCAATCGTGAGCAAGTGAGGCGACGCCCCATGTCCGATGCGACCGAGCCCAATGAGACCGAGCCGAGCGACGGCGATCGCCCCCTGGCCCCGCCGCCGGGCGCGCTCGCGTTCCGCGACTGGCACTTCTCCGTCGATCAGGAAGGCATCGGCTGGGCCATCTTCGACCGCGAAGGCCAGAGCGCCAACGCGCTCGGCACCCGACCGCTCGAGGAGCTGTCGGCCATCGTCGACTGGGCAGAGGAGGGGGCACGCCGCCGCACCATGAGCGGGCTGGTGATCCTCTCCGGCAAGGAGAAGGGCTTCATCGTCGGCGCCGACATCAACGAGTTCGACGGCTTCACGACCGAGGCCCAGGTCATCGACCGCCTGCGCCTCGTGCTGGCGCTGTTCGACCGCATCGAGCGCCTCGCGATCCCGGTCGTTGCCGGCATCCACGGCGTCTGCGTCGGCGGCGGCCTCGAGCTGGCGCTCGCCTGCCACTATCGCATCGCCACGCGCGATGAGTCGACCCGCGTCGGCTTCCCCGAGGTCAAGCTCGGCATCTTCCCCGGCTGGCACGGCACCGCGCGCTCGATCCGCCAGGCCGGACCCATCGCCGCCATGCAGGCCATGCTGACCGGCAGCATGATCGGCGCCTCGCGCGCACGCGCCATCGGCTTGATCGATGAGCTGGTCGCGAGCCGCGGCGCGCTGCGCTGGGCGGCGCGCAAGGCCGTGCTCAGGAAGCGCAAGGCGAAGCCCGCGGGTGTCACGAAGTCGTTGCTGACACGCTGGCCGGCCCGCGCGCTGCTCGCCAAGAAGATGCGCGACGAAACCAAGAAGAAGGCCCGCGAGGCGCACTATCCGGCGCCGTTCCGCCTCATCGATCTATTCGAGCTGCACGGCGGCGATATGGAGGCGCTGAAGGCCGCCGAGACGCGTTACTTCGCGCCGCTGCTGATTTCGGACCAGTCGCGCAACCTGCGCCGCGTCTTCAAGCTCTCCGAGCTTTTGAAGAGCCAGGCGCCGAAGGACCTCAAGTGGAAGCCGCTGCGTGTGCATGTCATCGGCGCCGGCACCATGGGCGCCGACATCGCCGGCTGGTGCGTCGCGTCCGGCATGGAGGTGACGCTGCAGGATCTCTCCCCCGAGGTGATCGAGAAAGGCATCAAGGCGCAAGGCAAGCTATTTGCCAAGAAGTTCAAGACCAGGGCCCAGAAGGCCGCCGCCAAGGCGCGCCTGATCGCCGACCCGACGGGGCAGGGCGCCGCGCATGCCGACGTCATCATCGAGGCCATCGTCGAGCGGCTCGACATCAAGCAGAAGCTGTTCGCGGAGCTTGAGGACAAGATCAAACCGGACGCCGTGCTGGCGACCAATACGTCGTCGCTCGAGATCGAAGCCATCGCCGCGCCGCTGAAGGATCCCGGCCGGCTGATCGGCATCCACTTCTTCAACCCCGTCGCCCTGATGCCGCTCGTCGAGGTCGTGCGCGGCGCGCAGAGCCGCGAGGAGGAGGTGAAGAAGGGCGCGGCCTTCATCACCGCCATCGGCAAGTTCCCGCTCGTCGCCAAGAGCGTGCCGGGCTTCCTCGTCAACCGCATCCTCGCGCCCTACATGATGGCGGCGATGGCGCGCCTGGAGAAGGGCGAGGAGAAGGAGAAGATCGACGAGGCTGCACGTACGTTCGGCATGCCGATGGGACCCATCGAGCTGGCCGACACCGTGGGCCTCGACGTGTGCGCCCACGTCGGCCGCATCCTCGGACTTTCGCCGGAGGGCTCGCATCTGCAGCGCCTCGTGGAGCAGAAGAAGCTCGGCAAGAAAACGGGTGAAGGCTTCTACTTCTGGAAGGACGGCAAGCCGGAGAAATCCGAGAAGTCTTACACGCCCGAAGAGCTCGAGCGCTTCGGCCGCGAGCTGGTCGAGCCGATCATTGCCGAATCCGAGCGCGCGCTTGCCGACGGCGTCGTCGCCAGCGCCGACCTCGTCGATGCAGG
>JAFKKW010000490.1 GCA_017304275.1 Hyphomicrobiales bacterium
GGACCAAGGCTATTGGATCCTGAACGACGTCGTCTGGCGCAAGGTCAACCCGATGCCGAACTTCCGCGGCCGCCGGTTCACCAACGCCCACGAGACGCTGATCTGGGCCGCACGCGATCAGAAGTCGCGCTACACGTTCAACTACGAGAGCCTCAAGGCGTCCAACGAGGACGTGCAGATGCGCTCCGACTGGCTGTTCCCGATCTGCTCGGGACCGGAGCGGCTGAAAGACGACGGCGGCCGCAAGGCCCATCCGACGCAGAAGCCGGAGGCGCTCCTGCACCGTATCCTGCTCGCGACGACCAATCCCGGCGACATCGTGCTCGACCCGTTCTTCGGCACCGGCACCACGGGCGCGGTGGCGCAAAAGCTTGGCCGGCGCTGGATCGGCATCGAGCGCGATCCTGATTATGCGAAGGCCGCCGAGGAGCGCATCGGCAAGGTGAAACCGCTCACCGCGTCCGCGCTGGAGCCGCAGCCCTCGAAGCGCGCCGAGCCGCGCGTCCCGTTCGGCACGCTTGTCGAGCTTGGTCTTCTGCGCGCCGGCTCGCCCCTCTACGACGAGCGCCGCAGCGTCAAGGCCGAGGTGAAGGCCGACGGCACGCTCGCCGTGCCCGGCAGCCGCGGCTCGATCCACCGTCTGGGTGCGGTCGTGCAGGGCAAGTCGGCTTGCAACGGCTGGACCTTCTGGCACTACGAGCGCGGCGGAAAATTGCTTCCGATCGATAAGCTGCGCGAACGCGCCAAAGCCGAGCTTGGCCTCACCAAAAGCGCGTCGCCCTCGCCTCTCATAGCCGCCGAATAGACTCGCGCCGGGGGGAGCGAGCAGGACCCAGGGCCGATGCCGGCGCGCTGCAAAGCTGCGCCTGCGAAAGCGGTCGGGCATCCGCCCTGGGTCCAATCCACCCTGCGTCCGCAACGCCGGCCTGTCGGATCGCAGAGCCTCCTAGCGCAGCGGTTTCACGACCGTGAACGCGCCGCGTATCTCACCCGGCTTGAACCCCGTCGCTTGATCGTCGGGATAGAGGTCGCGAATGCTCTGCAGCACGTCCGGTGCAACAGCCGTTCCGTGGCAAACGGCGCACGGCGCTGCTGCCATCGGAATGGCCTTCATGTAGCGAAACATCCGCTGCCCGTCGACGTCGACGACCTCGGCATGCTCGAGCTTGGAAACGTCCGCGCCCTTCGACACCTCATCGACAAACCTCTTGAGCACCGCCGCTTCGAACACATCCGGAGCGTTCTCCGGATTGCGGACCTTGAGCGCCGTACGGCCGACCTTTCCGCCGAACGAATCCGACAGATCGGCCGCGATCCCCGGTGCTGCGGTCTTGCAGACGGCAAGCGCCGCTTGCGGCCCGCCATCCTTGAGTGCCACTTCCAGGCGAGCCTTCAGCTTTCCGCCAAGCTCAATCGATGCGGCACGCGCCGAAGCAGCAAGGTCTTTCTCGGGCGCAGCGTCGTTCGCATCCTGCGCACGCGCCGGCGAGACGAAAAGCAGCGCCGCCACCGACATCGATACAAAAACGAGCTTCATGGTCCCGACCCCGCCTCAAAGATCCATCTTCGCCTTGTCGAGCTTCTACGTCCACGACGGTCCGGACTTGTCCCGGCCTTTCACGTTTCGCCGTCCGTCCGTCGCGGCATCGCCCTCGAAGGTCTGTTGCGGAGCCCTAGCAGATCTGGCGAGCGCTGCCTTTGACTTTCATCACAGAGGATGGAAACCGCCTGACAACGGTAGCTACAGGGCATTCTTGAAGATCTTGCCGTCCTTCATGATGACTACGAAATTGGTAGCAGGGTCCGCGATGAGATCGATGTTCTCAAGCGGATTTCCATCCACGAGCAACAGATCGGCCAGCGCGCCCTCTTCGACGACCCCGAGCTTGCCGGGATAGGGATTTCGCAGCCCCGACATCGCCAACAGCTCGCCGTTGGTTCCGGTTGCCATGGCAAGCGCTTCGGCGGGCGTGTACCAGCGGGTGAGAGAAGCGAGAATTGCGCCTTGCCGCTGCGCCAGCGCGTGCGAGAACAATACGTCCGTGCCCCAGGCCGTCTTGATCTTGTACTTCTTCGCCATCTCGTAGGCCTTGGCGATCCCCGGCCAGACCTGATCCGCCTTTATGCGTTGGATCGAGCCGACCGGAAAGCCTTGCCTCAGCTCTTCCGGAAGCGGCTGCAGGCTGAGCCAAACACCTTTTTCGGCGATCAGCCGCGCGGTCGCATCGTCCATCAGGAAGCCGTGCTCGATGCAGGTCACGCCCGCGGCGATGGATCTCTGGATTGCCGCAGACGTGAACGCGTGCGCCGTGACATAGGTGCCCCAATTCTGCGCCGCCTCGACCGCCGCACGCAGCTCTGCTTCCGTGAACGTCGACACGTCGATGGGGCTGAACGGCGACGACACGCCGCCCCCCGCCGTCAGCTTGATCTGCGAAGCGCCCTGCATGAGCTGCTCCCGGACCCGCAGGCGCACCTCGTCCGGACTGTCCGCGACCATGCTGCCGCCGGTCTGCTCCATGCGCGCAAGCGGACCGCCCATGGTTCGCGGCAGCTCCGACAATTGCCGGAAATCGCCATGCCCGCTCGTGATCGTGATGATCGCACCCGAGGGATAGATGCGCGGCCCTACGACAGTGCCATCGTCGATGGCGCGCTTCAGCCCGAACACCGGCCCGCCGACGTCGCGAACGGTCGTGAAGCCACGCATCAGCGTGTCGGTCGCCTCTGCCCCCGCGGTGAGATTGTTGTACCCGACGTCGCCGGCAATCGCTTGCATCGGGTCCGGCCGGATCAACATCGCATGCCAGTGAGCATCGATCAGCCCCGGCATCAACGTCCGCCCGCCGCCCGCGATGATTTTCGTCTTCGCGCTTCGATCGACGGCAACGGGGTCCGGCGTGATTTTCTCGATCGTATTGCCGCGAACGAGGACGTTCACGTTGCCGCTCAACGCGTCGCTCTTGCCATCGAAGACGCGGACATTCTCGAACAGTACGACGGTGGGCGGCTCGGGGGCGCGCTCTTGAGCGAATGCGATTGTCTGCAGAAGACACAGGGTGCAAACGCTGGCGGTTATCCGGAGAGACATCTGACTTCTCCTTCGGCAACCTGTTGCCTGGGAAAAATCTAGCCCTTCGCCGCCGCGCTGGCCAAGCCGAACTGCGAGCAAAAGCAAATTGGGTTAAGCACTGATTGGACTGAACAGCGGAAATCACAGGTTCTGCCGCGTTCAGCGTGCAATCGGCCGGCGCTACTGCTCCTTCAGCGCATGCGCGATCACCTTGCGCATGACGGTAGGCAGCGCCGCGGCGTGAAGGTCGCGTCGCGGGACCCAGCGGCACCGATCGGGACTGGCCCAGAAGGTAAGCCCCGTCTCCGCAGGCACGATCGCACGCATCACCATCATCTCGAGCCGAAAATGCGTGAACGTGTGGCTGACGACGCCCGGCACGCTCCACCAGTCCGCCCGCACCGGCTGCGCGATCAGCGCCTGGTCCACCGGCAGCCAGTCGTCGCCCCAATCGGTGGACGGCACCTCCAGCATTCCGCCGAGCAACCCGGCCTCGGGACGCTTGCGCAACAGCACGCGTCCGTCCTCGCTGAGCGCGAGGAATGCGATGCCGTAACGCACCGGCCGGTCCGGCTTCACGAGCTTGACCGGCAATTGCTCGGCGATCCCGAGCGCGTGCGCATGGCAGTCCTGCTGCAACGGGCACATGAGGCACGAGGGCTTCTTCGGCGAGCAGAGGCTTGCGCCGAGATCCATCATCGCCTGCGCAAAATCTCCCGCGCGCCGTTGCGGCGTCAGCGTTTCGGCCAGCCGCTTGATCTCCCGCTTGGCGCCCGGCAGCGGATGCCGGCACGCGAACAGCCGCGACACCACGCGCTCGATGTTGCCGTCGACCGGCGTCGCCGCCTCTCCGAACGCGATGGCCGCAATCGCCGCCGCCGTGTAAGGGCCGATGCCGGGAAGCCCGGCAAGCTCCGTCTCCGAACGCGGAAACACGCCGCCATGCGCGGTGACGATCGCCTGCGCGCACTTGTGCAGGTTGCGCGCCCGCGAGTAGTAGCCAAGGCCCGCCCACGCCGCGAGCACGTCGTCGAGCTCCGCCGCCGCCAACGCGTCGACGGTTGGCCACAGCCGCAGGAACTTCTCGTAATAGGGGATGACGGCCTTCACGACCGTCTGCTGCAGCATGATCTCGCTGAGCCAGACCTTGTAGGGGTCCACGCGCCGTCCGCGCCCCCCTCGCCCGTTGGGTGTCCGCCATGGCAGGTCGCGCCGCTCGCGATCGTACCAGTCGAGCAGCGCCGCCACCGTGTCCGGTCCGGCCGGCCGCAGCGGCAGTTGCTTGCGCGCCACAGGTTTCGCGATGTCCCCCATTTCGAATCGGGTCTCCCTTCGAAGACGACGCGAATCACATCCATGATGCTACGGACGTGCAATCACTCTGCATATGACAGCGACGCCGCGTGACCGCAAAGCTCACAGAAAAGCCACGTAAAACGCCCCTGCCGCATCCGGCACGGCGGCATCTTGCGCTCGCCCCGAGCGTTTCGCGCTTCGCAGCCCCGCCGACCGCCCGTTACGTATCGGTGAAGTCGGTCGGCACCTTCGTACCGACGCTGACCAGGAAAGCGTTCGAGAAGTTCGGCTTTTCGACCGCCGCGCTGATCACCGACTGGGCCCGCATCGCAGGCGCCGAGCTGGCGCAGTATACCATCCCCGACAAGCTCAAGTGGCCGCGCGGCGGCGAAGCCGTCGGCATCGACGAGGAGGATAACCGCCGCGGCGCGACGCTGATCCTGCGCGTCGACCCGGCCCGCGCGCTCGACGTCGAATACCGCGCCCGCCAGATCCTGGAGCGCATCAACAGCTACTTCGGCTACCGCGCCGTCGAAACCATCCGCCTCGTCCAGGCTCCCCTTCGCCTCCCCGCTGGCGGGGACCGGGAAGGGAGGCATCCCGAACGCCGCCGTTCGGGACTTTCCCCGTCCGGGCCCTCTCCCTTGAAGGGGAAGGATGAGACTGTCGGCGACCCTCTCGTCGCCGCCCTCGCCCGTCTGGAGCAGGGCGTCCGGGGCGACCGCTCGGGGCACAGCGCCTAACGCCCCGCTTTGATGTGCCTCTTTTTTTTTCGTGTAAAATAAAAAAAAAGCAACACCGTACAATCGAAACAAATAAACAAACAAAAG